>NZ_JBXANI010000019.1:31433-186046 GCF_058801495.1 Cupriavidus sp. GW822-FHT03E04 | reverse complement strand
GTTCGACGCCTGCCCACACGCGCCGCTCCCTCTCACAGTCCTGCAGACGAGGGCAGACATCAAACAATCCTTAACAATTCCAGTCACTCAGAAGCGATTCACGAATGCCCCCTCACAGGGCGGACAAGAGAAGTTCATCGACCATGCTTCGAGCTTCCGCGGTCTGGTTTTGACAGGTGGTCCCTCGCGCTGCCTAGTCGCCGCCGACCGAAAGGTGCTGCCCCAAGGCCTGCATCAGGATCTCGTGGATTCGCTCACACCATTCCGGGAGGAAGTTTCGGGACGCGTGTCGATTTGATAGTGACTCGCACGTCGGTGTGATGGCCGCCTTGCTGTTTCAGCGAAGCCGCCCCGGGTCACGAACTTGTTGATACGAGAAGCCCCAGTCACGTCTACGCCAACTGGCTGGTCGTTGCCTGTGGTTTGGCAATAGTTCGTGCGATTTCGCACAGAGCAACAAATAGCGAGTCACTAGTCTGGATCATCAGAACGCGCCGTTGCTTCGAACGGTGCGCACCGGTCTCAGTGGAGAATCGGATGGATCGCTTCTACCTGTTCGACCCGTCGTTCCGCCCCAGCGCGACCATGGGACGCGTACCCATTTATAGCAGCACGCCCGAGCGCGCCGCGGCGTCGCAAATGACCGCATTTACCACGGCCCTGCAGGCATACACCGGCCAGGTCTTCAATAACTACGATACGCTACACGATTTCTCGGTACGGGAATATCGGACGTTCTGGCAATGCTTCGTGCAGTGGTCGCAGGGGCTTGCGTGGTCCGGCAGCTCCGAGCCGGTCTGCGTCGGCGACGAGTGCGAGTATGCACGCTTCTTCCCGCAGGTCCAACTGAACTACGCGGACAACCTGCTTGGCTTGGCGATAGCGACGCCCGACACACCTGCGCTGACCGCATGTCACGCAGATGGCCGACGTGTACGCCTGACCCGCGGCGAACTGCGCAATCGGGTAGCTCGTCTTGCGCATGCTCTTTCGGAGTTGGGGCTGCGCGATGGGGACCGCGTGGTTGGCGTGATGCGCAACGACGCGGATGCGGTCGTTGCCGCGCTGGCCGTCACCGCGCTCGGTGCAACGCTGTCGACCGCCGCGGCCGAGATGAGCGTCGAGACGATCCTCGATCGCTTCGCGCCGCTAGCGCCGCGACTGCTGTTCGCGCACGCTGCGGATCGGGCGTTCGACACAGGCATGTCGCTGGCGGATAACGTCGCCGATCTGGCTGCCGCGTTGCCGTCGCTGCAGGGCGTCGTCCGGCTCGACGACGGAACCTTGCCGGACACCGTCAAGCAGCGGGTCTATTCGCTTGGCGAACTGATCGACAGTGGCGATGCCGGGAGCTTCGTGTGGCGGCGTTTCCCATTTAACCATCCGCTCTTCATCATGTTCTCGTCGGGCACTACCGGCAAGCCGAAGTGCATCGTGCATGGCGCCGGCGGCAGCCTGCTCGAGCATCTGAAGGAGCATCGGCTGCACTGCGACCTGCGGCCCGGCGATCGATTGTACTTTCACACCTCCTGCGCGTGGATGATGTGGAACTGGCAGTTGTCGGCGCTCGCGTCCGGGGCCGAGATCGTTACGTATGACGGCCCGATCTCGACGGTCGATGCGTTGTGGCGCCTCGTCGCCGACGAGCGGGTTACCGTGTTCGGCACAAGTCCCGCGTACCTGAAGATGTGCGAGGACGCGGGCCTGGTGCCAGGGCAGCAATTCGATCTCGGCGCACTGCGCGCGATGATGTCGACCGGCGCGGTGCTGTTCGACGCGCAGTTCGAATGGGTGCGCGATCACGTGAAGCCGCTGCCCCTGCAGTCAATCTCGGGCGGCACGGACATTCTAGGCTGCTTTGTGCTGGGGAATCCGAACCTGCCGATCTATGCGGGGGAAGCCCAGTGCAAGAGCCTTGCGCTTGATGTTCAGGCGTGGGAACAGGGTGCCCGCACCAGCCGAACCGGCGAGCTGATCTGCGCGAATCCGTTTCCGTCGCGTCCGCTCGGCTTTTTTGGCGACACGGACGGCAAGGGGTTTCACGCTGCCTATTTCACCAGCAACGCAGGTGTCTGGACGCACGGCGATCGCATCGAATTCTCGCCGGAAGGCACTGCGCGGCTGCATGGTCGTTCCGATGGCGTACTGAATGTTCGCGGCATCAACGTTGGTCCGGGCGAAATCTATCGTGTGCTGAGCGATATCCGGGAAATTCGCGAGGCGCTGGTGGTCGAGCAGCGGTCACGCGCTGCACCGCCTGACGCCACGCGCGCGCAAAGGTACGACCAGCGCATCGTGCTGCTGCTGGTCTTGCAGGATGGCGTCGCGCTGACTGGCGCGCTGGCCGCCCGAGTGCGCCGCGACCTCGCACGTCGTGCGTCGCCCACGCACGTGCCGGACCGGATCATCGCCGTCGATGCGTTGCCGGTCACGCATAGCGGCAAGCTGTCCGAAGCGGCCGCGCGCGATGCGGTCAACGGCTTGCCGGTCGGTAATGCCGCGGCGTTACGCAATCCCGGATGCCTCGACTCGATCCGGAACCATCCGGCACTGAACCTGGCGGCGCGCGAATTGCCACCCGCCGGCGAGTCCCGCGAACAACTAGAACGTCATTTGCAGGTGCTGTGGGAGAAGCTGTTCGACTTCGCGCCGATCGGTCACGACGACAACTTCTTCGAACTGGGTGGTCATTCGCTGCTCGCAGCGCGGTTGCTCGCCGACGTGCATCAGTCGACCGGGCGGACGATCCCACTCGCGACGCTGCTGATCGCGCCGACGATCGCGCGCCTCGCCGCGGCGATCGACGAGGGCGAACTGCAGCCGCCGTCGCCGATCCTCGTGCCCGTGCGCGCCGGCACCGGGACGCCGCTATTCCTCGTGCATGGCTTGAGCGGCTCGGTGATGGAATGTTGGGGGCTGGTCTGCGCGCTGCGTAGTCCGCGCCCGGTTTATGGACTGCAGGCACGGGGCCTTGACGGCGAGCAGCCGACACAGCGGTGCGTCGAAGATATGGCGGCCAGCTACATCGAACAGATGCGCACCGTGCAGCCGGGCGGACCGTACGCGCTGGCCGGCTACTCGTTCGGCGGGCTGGTCGCGCTCGAGATTGCACAACAGCTGATGCGCGCTGGCGAGCACATCGAATTCCTGTGCCTGCTCGATACCTATGTGCACGAGCATTTCCTCCCATGGCATGCTTGGCT
Organism: Cupriavidus sp. GW822-FHT03E04; assembly: GCF_058801495.1. Classification (NCBI taxonomy): domain Bacteria; kingdom Pseudomonadati; phylum Pseudomonadota; class Betaproteobacteria; order Burkholderiales; family Burkholderiaceae; genus Cupriavidus; species Cupriavidus sp. GW822-FHT03E04. The sequence continues at coordinate 182,843 of NZ_JBXANI010000019.1, read as the reverse complement.
GCGGCACCGCTGCAGCTATTTGAGCTACCAGTGGCGCAAGCTGCGCGCGGTGCCTGCGGCGCAGCTTTTCGGTTACCTGACGTACATGCTCGGGAAGGCGGCCGATCGCGCGGGGATGAGCCTCGGGCGCATGACGCGCCGGCCGGACGCCTACACCGAATCGTTTCCGCCTGCGCTTTGGCGCGTGCGCGAAGCGATGAGACAAGCAACGACGACCTACCGGCCGCGGCCGTATCACGCCGGCCCGATTGTCTATGTGCGCGCGGCGATTCGACACCAGGATTGGGGCGATCCGATATCGCTGTGGCGGCGTGTCGCGCGCGACGGCTTGATGATTGCCGAGGTGCCCAGCGGCCATGGCGATATGCTCGTCGAACCAAACTTGCAGGTCGTCGCGGCGCTACTGGACGAGGGGTTGGCAAACCCGTGACGCGGCGGGCGTGTTTCATGAGGCGCCGCAAGGCGTGGGCGGGGATCGAACGGCATGCAGCACGATATTGTCACCGCACGGAACGTGGTACGTACCGCATCTCTTTTACTGCCTGATCCGAGCCGCCTCACGTTGCCGGAAAGAGCCGTGCATGTGTGGGTACTGCATGACGCTCTTATCGACCCGGTATGTTCGACGCTTGCCCACACGCTTTCGCCGGATGAGCGACAGCGTGCCCGAGCCTACAGACACGAAAGGCATCGCAATCACTTCATTGCCCGGCGGAGCCTTCTCCGCTGGCTGATCGGCGGCTACCTGACCTGCAAACCCGAATCCCTGCGCTTTAGTGTTGCGCCGTTTGGCAAGCCCGCCTTGCAGTGGCCGCACGCTGCAAGGCTCGCGTTCAGCGTTTCCCACACTGACGGGATGACGCTGCTCGCTTTCGCATGGGATTGCTGCGTCGGTGTGGACGTGGAGCGGCGGATTGACGGCGTAGACGTTACGGGCGTTGGACGCGGACTATTCTCTCCGATCGAGGAGAAGGTGCTTGACCCGACACGACCTGATTTGGCTGCAACCCTGCTCAGTATCTGGATCCGAAAGGAAGCCCTGCTGAAGGCGCTCGGCACGGGCCTCTCCGGCGAGCCGAACGCCTATACGACCGAAGACGACTTGCTACGCGGCGAGGGCCGCTGGTGTGCTTCGCATAACGGCACAACCATTTCCGGCTGGACGTGCCTTGACCTCGTACTCGGGCCCGAAGTCCGCGGAGCGCTGGCCGTGTCGTTTGAAGACGCAAGCGTCACCCTCCACCGTTGCTCGTTATCGACCTGGGCAAACAGCTGACCAATTCGACGGCAATGCCGCATTAACGCTGGGCCTACGAGATGCGCGATCGAACAACCAGGAAGATACATTTGAATGGTTGTCTCGGAATCAGGGTTGCCATACAGCCTGAAGTGAAGGTCTGTTAGCTGTCCAGAGTCTCCCTTGATTGTCTCTATCACCTCGTACTTAAGGTGCACGACGCCGATCGGATACTCCAACTCTCCACGATGCGCGGCCTGAACGCCGCTGCTGCGCACCAAGTACGCACTGATCATTTGAACAGCCAGTGTGCAACGAGCCGTGTATAGCGCGGCATCACCACGTAGACCATCAGGAACACGATGGCCGCCGCGACGGCTGCCTTGTCGATGAACGAGTCATGGGCGAAACCGAGGCGCGCAAGCACCGGCACGACGCCCCATGGCACGACGATGCTGAGCGGCAGGATGGCGCTCCACGTGATGAGCCACTGCTTCCACGCGGTTGGGATCTTGACCCGTGCGTTCTTTGGAGTGAACCAGAAATCGAGGCCAGTCCTGATCTCGTATCGGTCGCCTTGCCGCAGCGATGACCGCATTCTCTCAATATGTTGGCGACGCACATCGGATTCCATCCAAGCGTTGAGGCTCCTGAAGTCAGCGAAGCGGACAATGGTCGCATACTCGCGGCTCGTGCCGACCGGACGGATCACATCGGTGCTTAGGTAGCCGGAAAACCTGGAGCATGCGGCTCGGATGTCCGCGAGCCACGCTTCATACTGCTCGGCGGCGTCGGGCTCGACCTCGTGAACAATGATGCTCGTCACGATTTCCTGCGGATTGAAGGTAGTCGGGTTCATCGCACTCCCGGTGGCGCCTGCATCGAGGACGTTCATGTCGGTTTGATCATGTCACGCGCATAGGCGAGGCCCGTGCCATACCCGCCACCATGCTCGACCACGATCGAGCGAGCCTTCTCATAGGTGTCATGACGGGTCCAATCCCTCTGGAATTCGAGAAGGACCTGGAGCCAGGACGTCATGACTGCGCCAGCGCAAGCCATCCGTCGCAACGCAAGATCATGGCTTGTTGGTGTCAGCCCGCCGCAAGCATCGGCCGCAACGTATACCTGATATCCCTCGGACAGCGCTGACAGCACCGGGAAGCTCACGCAAGCCTCCGTCAGCATGCCCGCGATGATCAGCGTACGCTTTCCGGTAGCCGTAATCGCGCCGCGCACTGCATCGTCTTCCCAAAGATTCATGTTGCGGCGCTCAATCGGCGTGACGTTTGGCAGCACGTCTCTAAAAGCCGGCATCAATGGGCCGCTGTACACCTTCGAGGCTGAAGTGGAGACCACAACCGGCAAGTCAAAGGCGACCGCGGTCTTCGCGAGCGCAAGGCCATTACTGCGCAGAATCTGGGGGTCTTGAGAACCCGCGGCGAACGCAAGGCCCGCCTGTTCATCAACGAGGATCAATGCGCAATCGGCGGGGTCGAGCAACGGTAGTTTGGACATGGGAGTTCTCTTGTTCATTTGAGACCGCGATCTTGTTTCATGCCGCGGTCTGCGATCAATCCGCCCACAGCTAGCGTGCCAGCGAGGATGCCGAGAGAAGATGACGTATGGGCATGCTTCAGGAATCCGCTCGCAAACGCGAATGCGGCGAACTCCCATTTGCTAGCAATCTTCCTTACGCTCTTCATCGTCAGTCGGGATTGAAGTGGGCAGTCGGCCCGGTCTCTGAAATGACTGGACGTCCCTTGGAACGTCCAGCCCGCGAATGCAGTATTAGCGCTCGATCACCTGCGCATGGACCGGCGCCAGCGACTCGTGCTTCGTGGCGGTGCGCTGCTCGGCCTTGTGGACCATCGTGTAGGCGTAGTCCACGCCCATGCCGTAAGCACCCGAGTGTTCCTTGGCCACCTTCATTACCGCGTCGTACGTGTCACGGTTCTTCCAGTCGCGCTGCCATTCCAGCAGGACCTGCTGCCAGGTCACCGGCACCACGCCGGCCTGCACCATGCGCTGCATCGCGTAGTCGTGCGCTTCCTTGGTGGTGCCGCCCGAGGCGTCGGCCACCATGTAGATCTCGTAGTTGCCTTCGAGCATCGCGCACAGCGCGAACGTGGTGTTGCAGACCTCGGTCCACAGGCCGGCGACGATCACCTTCTTGCGGCCATTGGCGGCCAGTGCGTCGCGCACCTTCTGGTCGTCCCAAGAGTTCATCGAGGTGCGCTCGAGCGTCTGCTTGCCCGGGAACACGTCGAGCAGTTCGGGGTAGGTATAGCCCGAGAACGAGTCAGACTCGACCGTGGTGATGGTGGTCGGGATGTCGAAGATCTTGGCCGCCTTGGCCAGGCCAACCACGTTGTTCTTCATGGTCTGGCGGTCCATCGACTGCACGCCGAAGGCCATCTGGGGTTGATGGTCGATGAAGATGATCTGGCTGTTGTGCGGGGTCAGGACTTCGAGCTTGGCGTTGGACATGGCGTTCTCTCCATTCTATGTGATTCAATTTGGCTGATGTTTCTTCGCGGCGTAAATTTGTTTCTGTGCTGCCATGGACGGAACTATAGCGTCGATAGCTTTGCTTAAAGTGATCGATTCACGGATATATTATTCAAATATTTTGAATACATGAGCCCACCGAACGGACACTCCGGAGTACGGTGAGGGATACGACTGCACCTCTGCGCCTCTGCCAGGCCATAAGCATTCATACAGGCCCGGTTAGCGCTCCGTCAGACGAACCGTGGGATGGGTCGTCGCTGCGGCGTCTGGTCCGGGAGCGCGATCTCTTCCCGATCGATGTAGCACCACCCCCATCCCTCAGGGGGGTCATATCCCTCAATGATTGGATGCCCGGTTTTCTCGAAATGCGCGCGGGCATGCTTGAGGGGAGAGTTATCACAGCAGCCAACGTGACCGCAGGTTCGGCACAGCCGAAGATGCACCCACGGGCTGCCCACCTTGAGGCACTCTTCGCAACCCAGGGCGCTTGGCACGACATCACGGATCGTATCCGTATGGTCACAGGTCTTCATGCCACTTCCTTTGACAGTCTGCTGAGGTAAGCGTGGATTTGAGAGATGGCAGCGGCGCCATCGCCGACTGCAGCGGCAACTCGCTTGGTCGAGCCAGCGCGGACGTCGCCGATCGCATAAACGCCAGGCACGCTGGTCTCGAGCGATGCGTCCGATGCGCCAGTAAGAATGAAGCCTTTGTCATCCGTCGCAATCGAGCCATTGAGCCAGCGGGTATGCGGCGTCGCGCCGATGAACAGGAACAGGTGGCAGATCTCATAGTGTGTCGAGGTGCCGCTGGCGCGATCGCGAACAGTAGCGCTGGCGAGCCTGTCGCCGCTGGAGGCAAGTTCGGTCAGATCCGTACCGACATGAATCTCCACGTTGGATAGTGCCGAGATGCGGTCGATGAGGTAGCGGGACATGGTCACCGACAGGTCTCGCCTGACGAACACGTGAAGTCGCTTCACGTGTGGCGCGAGAAACACGATTGCCTGGCCCGCCGAGTTACCGCCGCCGACAAGAGCGATTTCCTTGCCAGCACACAAGCGGGCTTCGATCGGGGACGCCCAATAGGAAACGCCGGAGCCCTCGAAATGTGCGAGACCGGCAATGTCGGGGTGTCGGTAGGCGGCGCCCGAGGCAATCACGACAGTACGCGCTGCCACCGTCGAGTCGTCCGACAGCTTGAGCGCCAGCCGATCCTCGTTGCGATCGAGCCGCACCACGCTCACAGGGATGGCCACCTCGGCACCGAACTTGAGGGCCTGGGTGAATGCGCGGCCAGCGAGCGCCTGCCCGGAGATGCCGGTAGGAAAGCCAAGATAGTTTTCGATTCGCGCCGACGCGCCGGCCTGGCCGCCCATGGCGCGCTCGTCCAGAACGACCACCGAGAGGCCTTCCGACGCCCCATAGACCGCTGCGGCCAACCCGGCCGGTCCCGCGCCGACGATGGCAACGTCGTAGGTCTTCTGCTGCCCGAGCTTGGGGATGATGCCGAGACAGGCCGCCAGCTCCCGCTCATCGGGCCGCTTCAGCACGCTGCCGCCAGGGCAGACCACCAGCGGCAGGTCGCTGGGGAGAAGCGCCATCCGCTCGATAAAGCTGCGCCCCCCACCATCGACTTTGGGATCCATGACGTGATTGGGATAGCCGCTGCGGGTCAGGAAGCCTTGGAGGCGCAGAAGATGCGCATCGTCTGGCGCACCAATCAGGATCGTGCCCGAGCCGCCGTGTTCGATCAGCCTGACACGACGCAAGATCAGCGCGCGCATGACGATCTCACCGACCTCCGCCGATCCGATCATCAGCGCACGCAAATACGGCGGATCGAACGGAAGCAGGGTTGCCCCGTCACGGCCGGCTCGTGCCGAGGCGAGCGACGCACGGCCGTCAATCTGGCTGACTTCTCCCGTGAACTGCCCTGCGCGATGGGTGGTGATTGGCGCCTCCTCGTCAAGGCCATCCCGGCGCAGAACGTCGATCGAGCCATCCAGCACGAGCCAGACGGGCACATTCCTGTCCGCCGTGGCGAAGACAACCTCACCCGCCGCAAAATACCGCGGTGGAGCGCTTGCGAACCGGCGCGCCGCCTCAACCTGGCTCGGCGTCAGGACGGGGAATATCTGGTGCCTGCGCTCTCCGACACCGTCTGCGTGCTGCTCGATCATATGAACGTTCTCCTCTCGAGAGCGGCGTCCGGTGGGTTTATTGCCAAGCGCCATCGGCTTCGTGCGAACCAGATCAGCGTCACGCGAGGCGAGTTTCGATCGGCAACCCGGGGCTCAACGTTTTCGTTACGGGCGTGCGCTCGGCAATTTCCGCCAGACGCGCTTTCTGGCTGTCCTCCAGGCCTTTGATCACAAGCGTCCGCTCGATGCGCCACTCGTCCGTCCCGACTAGCCGCAGGGAGACATCGAGCGACTCAAGGGCCCAACCTTTGCGTTCGGCATACATTTTGAGCGTGATGGCGGTGCACGCTCCCAGGCTTGCAAGCAATAAATCGTAAGGGGCCGGTCCGGCGCCTTGCCCGCCGCGCGCGTGGGGTTCATCGGCCGTGATTGCGTGGCCGGATACGACGATGCTCGTGCGATAGGGCGTCGATCCAATCTGGGCGGTGCCGTGTGTCATGGTTCCTGCCTCCACTGCACGATGTGGGATGTTGGATGAACTGGCTTTGCTGGAGTATCTTCGCAAAGCGTCTGATATACCAATCATCCTTTGGTATGGTCGATCGGCTCGGCGGCATTTCGGGATACCCGAAGTCAACAGGTACGCAGAGACGGCGCAGCACAAGCGGCAAATCAATCCATGCGCGCGGGCAAGGCTTCGGCCAGCGTATCCACGGCCAGCCGCACCTTGCGTGACAGGTGTGGTGTCTGCGGCCACGTGGCGTAGAGACTGCCGGCCAGAACGCGCTCGCGGATCAGCCAATGTCGCCTCCTCTCGGCTGGCGCCTTCCTCAAGGGCGGTTGGGGCGATCTCGTCGGCGCGCCGTCCACATGGCCGAGAACGGATGTCGACGCGATCTGGCTCGATAGCTCACGGGCCGGAGATCATGTTGATCGGGAGATCGAACATGACCTGAGAAAGCTGAACCGGCAGGCTAATTGGTCAGCGAAGAATCAGTGCCGGCGCATATCCGAAATGGGGTGCGGGTTCAACCGGTCGATGCAACGAATTGATGGAATCGTTCATCCATTTAGAGCCGTTCACTTGAGCTTACGTAAGACGGTTGGCGCGGGTCGGGTAACACGCGTGCGACCGTCTTGAGCAAGCCAAGTCGCCGCCCGACTTCGTCGAGCCCTGGAAAGAACTCGCCGGAATTGGCCAGGGAGGGATTGGAGGTCGTCCGGTTGCCCACCGAAAGGCCCATCGGAGCCAGGCCATCCTGGCACATCTGCGCCACGGTTTCGGCCTTGAGCACGCGGCCGTTGGGCCCGGCCCCGTCATTGAGGATCATGCGGATGAACGTCATGTACTCGCCCACGGTGGCGTACAGGCCGTGGCCGCCCATATCCATCGGCGGCGGCTCGGGCAGCACGAGGTCTGGCAGCGGGGTCAGCTTGCCGTCGGCGGCGCGTTCGTGAATCGTCACGCGGCGGGCCTTCATGGATTCGGTCAGCCCGAACTTGATTCCCACCATGCCCAGCGGGTCGAAGATGCGTGCTTTCATCACCTCGCCCAACCGTCTTCCGCGCTTATGGTTGTCGCTTGCATGGCCTTCCGCACAGGAGGAAGCGATCCAAGCGTCGTCAATTTAGGGGAGACGGGCCACATGGCGTGTACGATTCCGGCATCTGCCTGCTCGGATCAGGCAGATATCTGCAGGCTGCAATATGCCGCCGCCCGGTCCGCGCCACACATGGCCCTCCCGCGCGGTAGGCCATGCACCGTGACCACAATCACCTTGGCTCGCGGTGGCGGATCGAACGCGGCGTGCAATGGCGGGGGCGTTGTCCGCCTTCTCTGCAATTCGCAGGCGGACTGTGGCTTGCCGCCGCCGCGCTTGCCAGGTTGGTTAGTCAGAGTTTCGGAAACGCCTTGACCACGTGCCGCAACAGGCTGGTGGCGACTGGCGAGAGCGGCCGTCCGGCTCGCGTGACGACGTGGATCCGGCTGTTGTTCAGGATCGGATTGGCAAGCGGCAGCGATATCAGGTCGGTGAACTGTGCGCCCTTCAGCGGAATCGAGCGTGGCGTCATGATGTAGCCGAGCCCCATCGCCGCAAATTCCCACAGCACCTTGAACGAGTTGGTGACGAGCATCGGCTTCAGGGTGATGTGCTCGTCCAGTTCCGCTGCCTGCACGTGCTTGCGCACGCCGAACGACTCGACCAGCGCCGCGCCCTGGTGCTGCGCCAGTTCCACCAAGGTCAGCGCGCTGCGGTGGTGCGCCAGGGGGTGGCCCTTGCTAACGTGAACGCGGATCGGGGACAGCCGCGAATAATGCGAGCGCAGGCGCGCGTCGTTGGGCGGCTGGAACACCAGGCCAATGTGTGCCATGTCTTCCACGATGCAGCGGACCGTTTCCTCGGTCCCGGCCACCCGGACGTTGTAGGTCACGTCAGGATGCCCGATCAGGAAGTCGCGCAGCACCGGCTCGAGCACCATGTCGATGAAGCCCTCGCCAAATATCAGCTCGATGTGCCCGCGCTGGGCGTTCTTCAGGCTGTTGACCTCGGCGAGGAATGTGTCGTGCAGATCCTGCTGGCGGCGGGCGAACAGGGCGAGCATGCGCCCGGCGTCGGTGACGACGACGCCCCGCCCGCGCCGCTCCAGCAGCGTCAGGCCCGTGTCCTGCTCCAGTTTGGCCACGGCGCGACTCACCATCGACGGGTCCACCGAGAGCACATCCGCCGCGCCGCGCACCGACCCCGTCTCGATGATCTGGAGCAGGCACAGCGCCCGCTTCCGATCCAGCACGTCTCCCATCCGTTCTTCCATTGCGCCGACATCTCAAATGTTGTGGTTCGAATGTTGTCATTTATACAACAATTCGTCCCCTCAGCTGTCATGGATGCGACGGACACATCTGCAGATAATGGCGTGAATCACCTTGATCGACGACAACCATGACCGAATCCGCCCGCGCCCACTTGAGACGATCCATCGAGGCCATCGCGCCAGAATTCGTCGCGATTCGCCGCCAGATCCACGCGCATCCCGAGCTGGCGTTCGAAGAGCGGCGCACCGGTGACCTCGTCGCGGAGCTGTTGGCAGCCTGGGGCTACGAGGTCCATCGCGGCCTGGGCACGACCGGCGTGGTCGGCAGGCTAAGCAAGGGCCAGGGAACGCGGACGTTGGGCATTCGCGCCGATATGGATGCGCTGCCTATCCAGGAGAAGACGGGGCTGGACTATGCCAGCACCCTGCCCGGAAAAATGCACGCCTGCGGGCACGACGGACACACGGCCATCCTCCTGTGCGCCGCGCGGCATCTGGCCGAGTCCGTCGACTTCAACGGGACGCTGAACCTGATCTTCCAGCCCGCCGAGGAAAACGAAGGCGGCGCGCTGCGCATGCTGGAGGACGGTCTGTTCGAGCGCTTCCCCTGTGATGAGATCTACGCCCTGCACAACGCCCCGGGCCTGCCGGTCGGCCAGATCGGCCTCATCGCCGGTCCGGCCATGGCCTCGTTCGACCGTGCCACGGTGACGCTGACCGGCCGCTCGGCCCATGGTGCCATGCCACACCATGGCATCGACGTGATGCAGGGCGCGGCCAGCATGGTGCTCGGGCTGCAGTCCATCGTAAGCCGCGAGATCGACGCGCTGAAGTCGGCGGTCATCACCGTGGGCTCCATCCAGGCGGGCGCAACCTACAACGTGGTGCCTGAGAGCGCGACGATCAAGATCGGGGTGAGAGCGCTCGACCCCAAGGTGCGCACCCACATCGAAACGCGCCTGCGGGACTTCGTGGCGGCTCAGGCGCGCAGCTTCCAGCTTCAGGCCGAAGTCGTCTATGAGCGCAAGTATCCGGTGCTGGTCAATCACGACCGCCAGACGGAGCGCGCGCGGGAAGTGGCGGTCCGGCTGCTGGGTGAGGACAACGTCGTGTCCCGCGGACCCGTGATGGGCAGCGAGGATTTCGCCTGCATGCTGGAGCATCGCCCCGGCGCCTACATCCGGCTCGGCAACGGCCTCGGCCAGGATGGCGGCTGCATGGTCCACAACCCCTTGTACGACTTCAACGACAGGGCCCTGCCGGTAGGCGCAGCGTTCTGGGCCAGCTTGACGCAAAGCTACCTCGCCTGACAAATTCAATAACGGGAGACAACCATGACCACACAGACGCGCCGCCGCTTCCTCCAACACGCTGGCCTGACCGCAGGCTCGACGGTACTTGCCGGCCTGCCCGCCTTTGCGGAGCAGACCTTCCCGAGCCGGCCGCTGTCGCTGGTGGTTCCCTACCCCGCTGGCGGTGCCAGCGATACGTCCGCGCGCATCTTCGGGGAATCCATCGGCAAGAGCGTGAAGCAGCAGGTAGTCGTCGAAAACTACGGAGGCGGCACCGGGCTGATCGGTGCCAATAAGGTACTGGCCGCGCCGGCTGACGGGTACACCTTCTTTCACGGCTCGATCAACGAAGTGTTCCTTTCCCCGCTGCTGAATCCAGCGGCCCGCTACAAGCCCCAGGACTTCATGCTTGCCGCCCCGATTAGCGACGCCAGCATCGTGCTCCTCATCCGCAGCGGCATCCCGGCCGACTCGCTGGACAAGTTCCTGGACGTGGCGAAACAGAACAAGAGCAAGCCGCTGACCTACGCGACCGTCGGCATCGACTCGATCTATCACCTGATGGGCGACGCACTCGGCGCCCGCATCGGCGCGCCCTTCCTGCACGTGCCCTACAAGGGGGCAGCCCCCGCGCTGCAGGGCCTTGCCGGCGGGGAGGTGGATTTTGCCATCCTGCCCTATCAATCGAGCTTCGACAGCATGCAGGAACAGGGCCGGCTCAAGGTGCTGACAAGCTTCTCCAGGTCGCTGCCCGCGCCGCTCAAGCATATTCCGCTGATCTCGCAAAGCCGGCAGGTCCCCGACTTCGAATACGCGATCAGCGGGGGCTACTTCGTCAAGCAGGGCACACCTGCCGACCGGATCGCAGTGCTGCGCAAGGCGATCGGCGAAGCGCTGGCGAAGCCGGAGATCCGGGCCAAGCTGGAAGCCGAGGGCCGCGCCGTCGCGCAGCCCATCGACAATCAGGCGCAGGCGAACCAGCTCTTCGACCAGTACATGGGTCGTGTTTCGCAGCTCATCCGCAACGTGGGGCGCAAGACTGCCGCCTGACTTCCGGCCGAGTGGCACCGGGGCTCGTGCCGCACATAGGGCAGTCCATCGAGGGCGGCAACAACCGACTGATCGACGAAATCCCAAACGCGAAACTCATCGTGCCGAAGCGGATGCGTCGTGATCCTCTCGAAGGCAACCGATTCGGCCCAACCCACTTCCCAAAGATGACAACGGTTCGGAACAATTAACGCGCCAGGACACGCGCAAGAGCGATCATCCCTGACTCAATTGCGTCGCTGCCGACAGATGCAAAACCCAACACCAGCCCCGACGGCGCCGGACGGTCAATCGCGTAGAGCGACAATGGTCGTGTCTCGATGCCCTCGCGCGCCAAGCGGCGCGCCACGTCGGCATCATCGATGCCGGGCGGCAAGAAGGCCGGCGCGTCGAGTCCCGCAACGATTCGAGGAACATGCAGCAGTCCGGAAAGACGCCGATCGGCAGTGCTTTTCAGCGCTTCGGCACGCTCGCCGTACAGCATGCGCATGCGCCGGATGTGGCGCCCGAAATGGCCGTCCGCGATGAATTCATGCAGTACCGACTGCTGATCCAGTGGGACATGCCGCGCTGTCAACGACAACGCGGCCACGAACGGATCGACAAACCGGTCAGGCAAGATCGCATACGCGGTCCGTAACCCAGGAAACAGCAATTTGCTGAATGTGCCGCAGTAGATCACGCGTCCGTCGTGGTCGAGGCTCTTCATTGCGGCCAGCGGATTGCCTTCGAAGCGGTATTCGCTGTCGTAGTCGTCTTCGATGATGACGGCGTCTCGATCCCGTGCCCATTCGAGCAGCGACAATCGCCGTTCAAGCGCGAGCGGCGGTCCGAGCGGTGCTTGCCGCCCTGCCGTGACGTAGGCTAGACGCGCGTCGGGCGCGTGCTGTCGTGCCCATTCCACGTCGATGCCCCCCGCATCGACAGGCACACCGACAACCCGGGCGCCCGCGGCCTCGAGCACGAAGCGCGCGCCCGGATATCCCGGATCTTCGATCCACGCGGCGTCGCCCGGATCGAGCAGCAGACGCGCGCCCAAATCGATAGCCTGCTGGACGCTGCCGAGCACCACGACGCTATCTGCCGTGCACGTAATACCTCGCGACATGCCCACGTACTCGGCAATCGCCGCGCGCAGCGGCCGATATCCTTGCGCCTCACCGTCGCCAAGCAGATCTCGTCGAGTCCGGCGCGTGCGTTTCGCTGCCAGCCGCGCCCACAGGTCGAACGGAAACGCATCGAGATCGGGCTGGCTGGCACGAAAAGCCCGAGCGGGACTCGTGCGGCCGCTCACCTGAAAGGCGGTTCGCGCAAGCAGACGGCCGCGGGCCGAGAGCGCAATGGCACGTGGTCGCGCGTCGTCAACGTTATCGCCATGGCGGTCATGCGCGCCTGACCGTCCGTCGCGCGTCTTGATCGACGGCCGATCGCTGCTGTCGATACGTCGATCCGGCAATTCGGACGTGACGAAACTGCCTCGTCCGACAGCCCCCGTCAGATACCCTTCGGCCGTGAGTTGTGAAAACACGCCTAGTACCGTGCCGCGAGATAACGCAAAACGTGCCGCGAGATCGCGCGACGAAGGTAGACGCGCCCCTGACGACAGCCGGCCCATCAGAATGGCAGTGCGCAGTTCGTCATATAGCCAGCGTTGCAATGACATCCCGTTCGGTCGCGGCGCAAGTGCAAGTTCGATCTGTTCGGCTCGGCGCATCGTTGCCTTTCCATAATGGCTCAATCAATTTCTCGATAATGGACCTTTTTTGCGACCATTAACAACCCTATCCTGCTCTTCATCAAAAAATGCGACATACCGTTGCATCGTTCGCAATCGCAAACAGGAGAAGAGAGATGAAGCACAGGGTTTTTGTGGCCGGAGCAAGCGGCGCCATTGGCACCGCACTGGTGCCCCTGCTAATCGCGGCGGGCTATACGGTGTTCGGCAGCACCCGGCGCCCCCACCGGGCGAAGAACCTCGAAGACGCTGGTGTCACGCCGGTCGTCGTGGACGTATTCGATGTGGACGCGCTACGCGACGCGTTGGGTCGCATCGCGCCGCATAGCGTGATTCATCAATTGACCGATTTGCCGTTCGGGCTGGATCCCGCCCGCATGGCTCAGGCGGTGACCGCCAACGCCCGGATTCGCGACGAAGGAACGCGTAACCTGGTTGCAGCGGCCATTTCAGCCGGTAGCAAGCGGATGATTGCGCAAAGCATCGCGTGGGCGTATCGACCAGGCGGGACGCCCTACGATGAAAGCTGCGCACTCGATATCGATGCGCATAGCCCGCGCGGTACTAGCGTGCGGGGCGTCGCGGCACTGGAGCGCCATGTGTTGGAAACGGCGCCACTGACTGGGACCGTACTCAGGTATGGACAGATTTACGGGCCCGGCACGGGTTGCGATGTACCCGCCGGCTCAAGCCCGCTGCACGTCGAAGCCGCTGCGTTTGCGGCTTTGCTAGCGCTCGAACGGGGCACATCGGGGATATACAACATTGCGCAGGACGACGCCGAGGTCACCAGTGCAAAGGCGAAGCGTGAGCTGGGTTGGTCGCAGGACCTGCGATCGGGGGCGCATGTATGAACCCGCGTGCTCTGCTGCTTCTCGCGCACTTGCCGCGGCTGCCGGGCAATCCCACGATGCTTTCGGCAATAGCAGTAGCATTGCTGCTGCCGGGTCCGGCGACGCCCCGTTCGGCGATCGACTGGTTCGCCGGCATTTGTGGCAGCGGTGGCGATCCGCTGCTGTCCAGTGCATCGCCGGATGCCACGGCGACGGGGCGTCCCGCTTCGACCGTAAAAATTCTGTCGTGCGAAGCTCTGCCTGACGCGCCGGGCAAGTCGGTGACGACGGCTATCGTCGACTTTCCGCCGCTCGGCTTTACGCCCGCGCATCGTCACCCGGGCTCGGTGACGGCGGTCGTGCTCGAGGGGACGATTCGCTCTCAACTGGCGGGAGGAGGACCCGTCGACTATGTCAGTGGACAAACATGGTTCGAGCCGCCACACGCACTTCACCTGTTCGCCGAGAATCCCGATCCGACGCACCCGGCGAGATTTCTTGCGACCTTCGTCGCCGATACCGGTTGCGGGGCATTGGTGCTACCGCCTGACTAGATTTCACGGCCAGACCGCAATGCGAACGTCTGCTTCGAAGAAAATTGAGTGGCTGTTGTGGGTTGGGAAGAGCCGAGGACGATCTGGTTCACGGAGGACGCGACCGCGAAGCCTGGCGGGCACGGGCGGAAGGGATATTTGACGTCGAAGGTCTCATTCTGGCATGCGTTCAGGATGCCGCCACTTGCGATCCAAGCGTTGTGGCCGACGCGATCCGGGAGTGGTTCGACGTCGCAAGAGCTATAGAAAGTCGGCACGGGGCTGCTAACTCTTTCTAGAGTAGGAAACCGAAATAGGCTGAACTACCGTGCACTATGGCTTCTCCGCATTGAGACCGAGCCCGCAGACCTTGGTCTTGCCCTGCCGCTGCCGCCCACCCGACTGGAGCCGCAACCCCTCATGCCTGGGGCGCGTCCTGCATCCGGCCAAGCCCGGCCATGGAGGCGCTTTGGGCGCCCGAGCCGGGATTCTGGCTGCTGCCAGAGCGGTACCCGGATACGCCTTCCGCTCGAAGGAGCTCCTCCAGTAGGGGCTGCAGTGACCCGTCGATCCGAATGTGCCCTTTGTGGGCGGGCGTCGACCGATCGTTGTCGGTGGCATGAGCATGCGCTGCGGCCACAAGGACTTTGCGTTGGACGTCTTCCATCGCGCGCGCAAATCCGCCTCGCGCATCAGCGTGCGGACCCGATTACAGCTGCGCCTCTTCAATCCCCGGAGTGTGCGAATCTACGCAATGCCGCCAAATCCAGTATCTGAATTGACCCATACTCAGCAACCACTAACCCTGCATCTTCCAGTTCGCGGATGGCCCGATTCGTGTTCTGCCTTGAAAGCCCGCAAAGCCTCCCAATTTCCTCCTGGGAGAAGCCCAACGTCTTGTCCGTGGCTGGATAGAGCTGCTGATTGAAAAGCTCTGCCAAACAGAATGCCACCCGCGCAGATGCTTCATGCAGCCGAAGGTTGTGCACCAGTCCAACGTAGTAGCCACATCGAGCGTTGAGTTGGTCGATCACGTATCTGCTGAACGAGTGGCTCTGCTCAAGGAGCCAAAGGAATGTCGACTTGGGTACGAATGCTAGGCGACTATCCCGGATCGCAACAACAGAATAGGGCCGTGGCTCGTCTTTCAGCACAACACCCTCACCGAACCACGAGCCGGCAGGAACGCCCGCAAATGTGATAACCCGCCCCTCTCTCGAGGCGGTATCGACCTTCACGATCCCTTCCATCACCGCAAGCCAGTGGTCGGCAGGATCCCCTCGATGGCACGCAACGGCACCAGCATCGTAGGATCGGTCAAAGCTATCACGCATAACTCGAGTCTTCTGCTCAGAGGTCAGATTCGAGCACCAGGGCGCCTGCAAAAGAAACGCCTCCAGACTTAGATGGCCAGGCTTGCAAAAACCATCATTGCGATTCTGCAAGGTGGAGTCGACCAAGCTGCTGGATTTCGAGAGGGCGACGGGCGAAACTCGCATCGCTTCCGGTCGCTTGGCTTGCATGCCATTCACGTGGTTCATCATTTGGAGCCAGTATTGCGCAGTTGCATGATCACCTGTTTGCGCTGAGCACCCGTCGCCGACTTGATACCGCTGGCATGTGGCAAGCGCTGTGCAGAAGTCCAGTCTTCCAGATCCTTGGCAGACCTCCGACCTGGGAAGCTGTCGGGATCAAGTGGGATTCGACGTTCTGTTAAGTGAAATCTGGATTCGCTTTAGACTATGGCCCGAAAGGGATACTGTCAAGGGAAGCGCGGCTAGGTGTTTGTACGGAGGGCGCTATAATGGCCACCCTAAAGGTGAGCGGTGTACTGCACAATTTCTCGTCGAAAAGCAGGCATAACTGAAATGGAAATTCCACATAGCCCTCCGCGCATTCGGATTCGCCGGCGGGGTGCCGACAAACATCCGTTGATCCTCCAAGCCGCACGAGATTTGGTGGCGGAATCTGGGTTCCGAGAAGCCCAGATGTCGTTGATTGCCGAGGCTGCAGGCATCGCGATCGGCACGTTGTACCGCTACTTTCCGTCCAAGACCGAGTTGTTGGTCGAACTCGTGAAAACGACGGCGCAACGGGAAGTCGACGTCGTAGCTGGTATCGCCATGCGTGATGGGACCGCACTAGAACGTCTTGGTGCGGCCGCATGGACGTTCGCGAGTCGCGCTTTGCGAGGCCGACGCTTAGCCTACGCCCTAGTCGCTGAACCTGTTGAGCCAGATGTCGAGGCTGCCCGGCTCACTTATCACCGAGCACTGGCCAGGGTATTCAAGACGATCATTGAGCAGGGTATGGCGAATGGCGAGTTCCCTGCACAGGATGCCGCCGCATCGGCAGACTGCATAGTCGGCTGCCTTTTCGAAGGCCTGGTGGCACCGCTCACCAACAACGCTACAGCCGATGCTGTCCAGGCAGCCGCCCACGGCTCGGCCATCATCACCTTTTGTCTGCGAGGGGTTTCAGGCTTACAGGCGCCCGCCTATAGGATTCCGACTGTATAGTCGCTTCCTTCAGGAATCGACCGTCTCTACCGGCTAGCGGAGGACGATCTCCCCCCCCGAGCTCGCCTTCCGCAAGGATTTCTGTCGCGCCGACTACCTCTACAAGCCTCTTGCGCTTAGCGGATGTGCTGCCGGCCTCGTGTTTTCGGCCGGCAGCACAAGAGGACTGAAGTTGTGAAGTGACTTGATCCGCCTGTGACAATGTTGTCACAGGCAGTGGATCAATTGGAGCACGTATAGCTTGATGCGGCGTTCACGTCCCCGCTGACGTGCTTTGGCCACTGGGGGTACTCACACAGAGGCCGCGTGCGCCCCGCGGTGGGCGGGTTCAAGTCGGTAACGACGAGATTCTGCGGAGCCGTGCCTTTCGTGACCCAGTTATCCAAAGCAGTCAGCCCATCATATGCCGCCTCAAACTGCCCGCCCGTGCCATGTGCGGCACCGGGAACCAGATAGAACTTGAGGAATGACGACAGCGCATTCTGCCCATAGTTCGCCAGCAATCGGTTGTAGTAGTCAATCGACATTTGAGCCGGAATGAACTGGTCGGATTGCCCGTGCTGAAGGATCACCTTCCCACCTCGGTTCTTGAAGTTGTCGAGGTTGACAGTCGTGGAGTCCATCATTTGACTTACCGTCTGCGTTCTAGCGGTAAGCGGCCCTGGATCCGTGAAGTTGAAGGACATCAAATCGAGCGAGGGATCCCTTGCAATAGCGTATCGCACGAGGCTATTCGGGAAGGCATAGAAGAACGACCATTGTGCGGTTGCATTTGTCCCTGGGTCCAGTACGGCGTCTGCTGGAGAGTCCCCCAACGGTAACAAGAAGCCACTCCAGAAATCGGTGCCTGCGAGGATGTTGTAACCAGGAATGCTGTGAATACCGTTTGCGAAATCAAAATTTGTCTTCAGCGGCGTGGCCATGGTATTGACAGTACTGATCTGAACGTCAGACAGGCAAGTGTCGCCCGTGTCGGCGCCCCCTGGGCATCGCACAGTCGCCGGATCGAACGTACAAAGCCCCGGATTGCTGATCAGGCCGTCTGTCGCGCCGTCCAGACTGTCACAGGCCGACATCACAGCCTTCTTGAGCATAGCGGCCTTGTTTGCGTTGATGAAGCCGCCTGGGGCAAGTAACGCCTGAGAGATGCGCCCCATTTGGTAGGCCAGCCCCATGATCCCGGACGCGGGATACGTCGAAATGATGCCATCGTAGTCTGACGCGTACTTCTGCGCAGCGATAAGCGCCTGGCGACCGCCGCCAGAGCCACCAATGTAGTAGCTATGCGCGAACGTTGCCCCGTAGCGCTGCTTGGTTAAAAACAGAGCGACATCATGCGTTTTCTTGATGTGGTCGCCGGCATAGTTCGCCAACGCCTCATCGTTCTGAGCGAACCGGCCATCCCCAAAGCTTCCTTCATGCCCGCTATCGCTGCCAAGCGTCACATATCCGCGCGCCAGCGGAGTCAGAACCCCCTTCGGTTCGCCATAGGATGTGAAGCCGGTTTTTGTGAAGCCTGTTGTGTCCGGGACAGACCCGTCAAGCCCACCGCCACCGAAGTGAACAGATTTCCCGTTCCAAGTGGACGGCAAATCAACTTCGAACTTGATGTCCGGCGCGGCCGGGTCCACGGGATGAATCCCCCCCAAGACCTTGCAGAACTCGCCATTTGTATTGCCCGACGCCGTGGCAGCAATGAGCGTCGCCGACGCGATCGTGGCGCCAGTCGTTGGCAAACCAATCGCGGAGGCTGGTACGGCTGAACCTTGAAGCGCCGCGCACTGCTGCGCTGGCGTCAACTGGGGCGTGGCATCGGCTACGACAGAGTCGCTGCCTCCTCCACAACCAACGACGAGCAAGGCCGATAGCGTTGCCACAGTGGGTGCAAGCCATTGCGGCCTGACTTTGGTGAACTTCATGACGTTGTCTCCTAGCAGACGCCGGGACTTCTAGTTGTCCACGAGTCGCTTTCGTTCAAGTAAATAGTCCTGCGAGGTGCGTCGTCACTGACGAGCATGGCGGCGAAGCACCCCGATGACGACCATACCGATCGGGCCTGCTCAGGATTGTCTTGCGCAAGACGATTGGAAACTTCGAGCCGTATTCAGTCGAAGATGTTGGAGTAGCCCTGCCAAATTCAGGTTGGGCCACTCCTTGATGTACAGAAAACTTTGTTAAAGCTGGCAGTCGTTTTCGTTCTGGAATGCCACCCGCTCTGTGGTCTCGACACCTTAAGCATTTACCCGCTGTCAGCGGTGCTTGAACGCTGGTTGCCGTTTCGACAGGAAGGCGGACATCCCTTGCCGGTCAGGACGATGCATCCGATGTTGTCGTCCCGCTCGTACGCATCAACAGCGGCCCCGACTCCATTCATGACATCGTCATTGAGCGCATTCAGCGCTTCGGGGCTGTTGATCTGAATCAGACCGACGCGGTCGATCGCCTTTCGCAAAACCACTTCACTCACATTTGGCTCCGGCCAACAACTTCACGACGCCACCTGCCTCGCGTCGAATGCGAGGCAGGTGGCCTTTCCTTACAACAACTCGACCGCCACCGCGGTTGCCTCACCGCCACCGATGCAAAGGCTTGCCACGCCACGCTTCTTTTCCGCCTCCCTGAGGGCGCCAAGAAGTGTCACAAGGATCCGTGCGCCAGACGCACCGATGGGATGCCCAAGAGCGCACGCTCCACCATGAACGTTGACCGTCTCAGGGTCCAAGCGCAGGTCATGAATCGCCGCCATCGTGACTACAGCGAACGCCTCGTTGATTTCCCACAAATCGACATCTGCGGTCGACCAACCGGTCTGACCAAGCAACTTCTGGATGGCCCCCACCGGAGCAGTGGTGAAGTCCGCGGGCGCTTGTGCATGCGTCGCGTGGCCAACGATTCGGGCGAGCGGCTGTACACCCAGCTTCCTGGCAGTCGATTCCCGCGCCAGCACCAACGCAGCAGCGCCGTCCGAAATCGAGCTTGAGTTCGCCGGCGTCACCGTCCCCCCTTTTTTGAAGGCCGGCTTCAACGAGCGGATCTTCTCAAGGTTGACCTTTGGCGGCTGCTCATCGCTCCGCAGCGTGACCTCCCCTGTCCGACCTTGGACCGTGATCGGCGTCGTTTCCCATGCGAAATCACCGCGTTCGATCGCCGCCTTCGCACGCTGGGTCGAGAGAATGGCCCATTCGTCCTGGGCTTCGCGCGAGAAGCCATAGCGCTCGGCACAGTCCTCGGCGAACGTACCCATCAGCCGGCCGCGTGTGTCGTCTCGATAGTGGTCTTCCAATCCATCGAAGAACATGTGGTCCAGCAACTGCCCGTGGCCGAGCCGATACCCTTTGCGCGCTTTGGGCAGCAGATAGGGGGCGTTCGTCATCGACTCCATGCCCCCAGCAACCATCACGTCGTTGGTAGCAGCGGCGATCGAATCATGCGCCAGCATCACGGCTTTCATGCCGGATCCGCACACCTTGCTGATCGTCGTACACGTCACTGATTCAGCAAGGCCGGCGTTCAGGCAGGCCTGCCGCGCAGGAGCCTGACCAACGCCGGCCGGGAGAACACAACCCATCAGCAGTTCCTGGATCGCGCCAGCATCGATACGCGCGCGCTCGACAGCTGCGCGAATAGCGAACCCGCCCAGTTCCGGGGCTGTCAGGCTTGCGAGATCTCCTTGGAAGCCACCGATCGGCGTGCGTGCGGCGGACAGAATGACGACTGGATCGTTTGTACTCATGTTCGGTCTCCGTTCTGGTGATTTACTTTGCCGCCATCCGGATGGCGCCATCGAGCCGGATGACCTCGCCATTCAAGTAGCCATTGCCAAGCACGTGCTCGACCAGACCAGCGAACTCCGTCGCCTTACCCAAGCGCGAAGGAAACGGAACGGACCGACCCAGCGCCTCTTGCACATCGGCTGGCATCTTGAGCAGCATCGGGGTTTCCATGATCCCTGGAGCAATCGTCACGACCCGAATTCCGGACCTGGCCAACTCCCGCGCGAGCGGCAAGGTCATCGCAACCACACCGCCCTTCGAGGCGGCGTAGGCGGCCTGCCCAATCTGGCCGTCGAACGCAGCAACCGACGCAGTGTTGATGATCACACCGCGCTCGCCATCGTCGTCGGGTGGCTCCTGTTGCATGATTTCGGCGGCCAGCCGAACCATATTGAACGTGCCGCCCAGGTTGATGTTGAGGGTGCGCAAGAACGAGCTCATTGCGTGCGGCCCCTGCTTGCCTACTACCTTCTCCGCGGGCGCGATACCGGCGCAGTTCACCAGGCCGCGCAATGTTCCCAGCGCGGTTGCTGCTTTGAATACGTCTTTTGCTCCCTCTTCGCTCGTCACGTCGGCACAGACAGATGCGCAGCGGAGTTCCTCAGCCATCGCTTCGGCGGCCTCCAGATCGAGGTCAACGATCACCACCTTGCCCCCTTGCTCAGAGAGCAATCGGGCAGTTGCGGCTCCCAGTCCAGAGCCGCCGCCGGTTACGACGAATACGTTGTTACTGATCTGCATCGGATGATTTCCTGAGGGTGATGGGTCAACTGCTTGCCGACCAAGGGATGTCGGAGTGTGAGGGAAGCGCTTGCGCGCCATGTGTGTTGGCCGCGCTGCGGCGATGGTCGATCATCATGACCGCGACGGTGCCCAATACGCCGGCAAGGCCAATCGCCAAGAAGTTCTGCTCCAGAGGCAGTCGCATCGCCACCAGCATGCCGATCAGCACGGGTGCGGCGATCGCTCCGAGGCGGCCGATACCGGAGGCAAAGCCCACACCGGTCGAGCGAATCGAAGCGGGGTAAAACTCACCGGCGTATGCGTACGCCAGGAGCTGTGTTCCAAGGGTGGAGGCACCGACGACGAACACGACAAGGAAGAGCAGCTCAGTCGATTTCGTGTAACCCATCAACGCCAGCGACACTGCACCGGTCGCGTAGAAGGCCACCAGTACATATTTGATGTTGTACTTGTCGCCCAGCCAACCACCACCCACGGCACCGACCATGGCACCAATGTTGAAGACCAACACAAAGGTAAGTGCGGACCCAAGGCTATAGCCCGACATGGCCATCAACTTTGTGAGCCACGAACTCAACGAGTACACCATGAACAGCCCCATGAAGAAGGCGACCCAGATCATGACTGTGCTGAATCCACGTCCGTCCCGAAACAGCTTGGCCACCGGGGCTTTGGTCACCATCGCCTCTTGGGGCATGACGAACCGGTCTTGGCTACTGACTTGAACCTCCGGCGCGATCTTCCTGATCAGTTGTACGAGCTTCTCGGCACGGTTTCGCTGCACCAGAAACGCCAGCGAATCAGGCATGGTCAGCAAGACGAAGGGAATGATCAGAATGGGCGTGCCAGCGATGAAGAACACGGACTGCCAGCCATAGGCTTCAATCAGTTGCTTGCCGGTGAGCGCCACAAGGATGCCGCCGATCGAGTACCCAGCGAACACCAGGGTGACGAGACGGGCTCGGATCTTGCGCGGAGCATATTCACCCATCTGAGCAGTCACGATGGGAAGCACGCCGCCAATCCCGAGACCTGCGAAGAACCGGGTAATGCTGAAGCTCAACGGATCGTGCGTCAGTCCGGCCGCGGCTGTGAAGAAACTGAACAGCGCGATGCATACGGAAATCGACACAGGCCGGCCGATCTTGTCGGCCAGCGTGCCGAGGTAAATCGCCCCAAGCATCATGCCGAACAGGGCCGAGCTCGCCATGAATCCGGCCTTTGCTGCATCCACCCCCATCTGTTTCATGATGGACGGTAATGCCGCGCCCACAACGGCCAAGTCGTATCCGTCGAGCACGAGAATCAGGGCACACCAGAACAGGATCAAGCCATGGAAGCGCGAGAATCTCGCGTTCTGTGTGATCCTTTGAACATCAACTTCGTTACTCATGGTCTCCTCCATTTGAGAATGGATATCGTTGGTGGTGCTATTGGTCCATCTGCGGGTAAAGCTAGGTGACGTGATAAACCGTAAAGGTGGAAGAAGGCGCCCTTTCAGAGACGAGCGAGTTCTCAATGCGACTCTCGTCGGCGTAGCCCAAGCTCATGCCCACCAGGAACATGTCTTCTGGCGGCAAGCCAAGCTCTTGCTCGATGATCTTGTGGTACTTCATGAAGGCGGCCTGAGGGCAGGTGCTCAGACCGTAGGCACGCGCGACAACCATGATGTTCTGCAGGAACATCCCGTAGTCGAGGAGACTGCCGCGCTGCATCACGCGGTCGATCGTGAAGAACAGCCCGACTGGTGCATCGAAGAACTGGTAGTTCCTGCCGTGCTGCGCGTGCATCCTCTGCTTGTCACCCTTCTCGATGCCAAGAAGGCCATAGAGCTTCCATCCGATGTCACGACGCCTGTCGATATAGGGCGACACCCACTCTTCTGGGTAGTAGTCCCATTCATCGGCATGCGCATCCGCCAACTCGGGATCGTTGTCGACTTTGGCGATTGCGGCGCAGACCCGGTCTCGGGCGTCGCCCATGACCACGTGTACCTTCCAGGGTTGAATGTTCACTCCCGTCGCCGCATAGCGCGACACATCAAGAATTGCCTTGATGGTCTCGTGTGGGACAGGCTTCAGAAGATAGGCGCGAACGCTACGTCGCGTAGCAATTGCCCATTCCACAGCCGAACGGATCGATGAAAGTTCATCCGGTGGCGGTCCAGCTCGTTCCATCTACTACCTCGCTCAACTGTCATGCGGACCTCGCGTCCACTTAGAATTCAGATTAGCGAGCGTTTCTCAGCTCCAATGTCTTGCAGCCGACAATCGTTTCCCTCTTTGAAGGTCGGAACTCGATGCATGGAAATGTCTCAGGGGTGACATTCACCCCGTTGGACCAACGCTAGATTGGGATGTGGCTTGAGGAACGGGGAACCCCTCAGGGCCGTGCATTCATAACCCGACGTGGAGACATCGCTATGACCGGAAACATTTATCAGAGCGGGCTTGGCCGTACCCCTGCAAATCACCTCCCGCTGACACCGCTCCACTTCCTTGATCGGTGCGCCGACCAATATCCCGATCACATCGCGATCATTCACGGCTCGATGCGGCAAACGTGGAAGCAAACACGAGAACGCTGCCTGCGCCTGGCGAGCGCGCTCGTCAAGCGGGGCATCAAGCGTGGAGATACGGTTTCGATTCTCGCGCCCAACACTCCCGCCATGGTCGAGGCACATCACGGCATCCCGTTATCGGGCGCAGTGCTCAATGCGATCAACTGCCGGCTGGATGCCGAAGGCGTCCGCTTTATCCTGCGCCACGGCGAATGCAAGGTTCTCTTTGTCGACAGGGAGTTCTCTTCGCTCGCTGCAAAAGCGCTCGAACGGATTGAGAACAAGCCACTGGTCATCGACATCGCTGACATCGAAGCACCCACCGGCGATCTGGTCGGCGAAATGGAGTACGAAACCTTCCTCGCTGAAGGTGACGCTGACTTTCCGGGCGTATGGCCGGAGGAGGAATGGGACGCGATCGCCTTGAACTACACATCCGGCACCACATCGGACCCGAAGGGCGTCGTACCAAGCCATCGGGGCGCTTACCTTATGAGCATGCTCCAACTCACGGATTGGGGCATGCCCCGTCGGCCGGTGTATCTGTGGACGCTTCCCCTGTTCCACGCAAATGGCTGGTGCTTCGCGTGGGCGATCACCGCCGCTGCCGGCACGCACGTCTGCCTGCGAAAGGTGACCGCAGCGAATATCTTTGGCGCCATCAAGCAGCATGACGTGGATCACTTCTGCGCAGCACCGATCGTATTGGCATCGCTCGCCAACTCTTCTGATGCTGAGCGTTGTCAACTGAAGCGTACTGTCCGAGTTAGAACGGCCGGCTCACCGCCGCCTGCAGCAGTGCTGAAGTCAGTGATCGAGATGGGGTTCGAAGTTGAACACGTCTACGGCATTACGGAAGCATCCGGCACCCCGGTGAGCAGCTTCATCAACCCGGCATGGAGCGATAAGCCGATGGATGAGAAAGCGCGCCTCATGGCTCGCCAGGGCAATCGGGCCTCCGGCTTGGAAGACCTTTGTGTTGCTGACCCAGTCACTTGCGAGCGTGTGCCCCGGGATGGCAAAACTCAAGGTGAGCTCTTGCTCCGCGGCAACATCGTGATGAAGGGCTACCTCAAGAATCCCGAGGCCACTGCCAGCGCATTCAATGGGGGCTGGTTCCACACAGGCGACGTCGCTGTGATGCATCCGGACGGCTATATCCAGATTACGGACCGTTCGAAGGACGTCATCATCTCTGGTGGTGAGAACATTTCTTCGGTGGAAGTCGAAGACGTTCTCCATCGGCATCCGGCTGTCCTGATCGCTGCTGTAGTCGCTCAACCAGACGCAAAGTGGGGAGAGTCACCTTGCGCGTTCATTGAACTGAAGCCCGGCGTCGCTGCCCCAGACCAAGCTGACATCATCCGCTTCTGTCGTGAGCACCTGGCCCACTACAAGTGCCCGGTGAGGGTCATTTACGGGGTACTTCCAAAGACGGGAACGGGCAAGATTCAGAAATTCAGATTGCGGGAACTGGCGGGAAGCCGCGAAGCCATTACGGACCTTTCGAACGTTTAGGTCCTTGGCAGAATCTCCATCCCGAGCCGCATAGGGCAAGCTTGGTCGCCCGAGTCGGGCATGTGGGGAAACCATATTTCGGACCCATATCCAAACTGAGGGCGGCTATCTTCGCCGCCTTGCAGTCGCCGCAGCCGCCGCCGAGGTCGTCGTGAGGTTCTGTCGCCGTCGAATCGATCGGACGTTGAAAAAGATCAACCTTTCCCGCCCCAAAAGTGTCGGCGAGCTAATTGCGGAGTACAGCGCTCAGACCGCAAGCCTGGATGCCGCAGGCCTCGCCGCGGGAGCAACTCAAAAGATTCAGGACGCATTGGCATGTGGGGACTTGCGTATCCTACTGACCATCTATGACACAAGGGGTTGCTTGCCCTTGCAGCTCAACACCTGAAGCAAGCGAGATTGACTACCTTTGAGGCATGGCTGACAAGGATCCTGAGAGATGAAGCAAGGGCACCTGAATTGGCCACAGCGCTGAAGGCAGTCCTGCCGGCAGTGCAAGCCACCAACGAACGGCCAGAAGCGGACGTTGAAAAAGCCATGCCGAGCAACTGCTTACGCTCCGAGAAATTCCACTTTGAGCCCGGCGCGCCACTTCGATCCTAAACCGTCCCACGCAATCGGGCGTCCATGGGAAGGCTCGCCGATCCAGCCAACCGTACCTGTATCAATTCCAGCAGCGCCCGAACACGCGCAGTCACGGAATGGCGATGGCTGTATGCCCCCAACAATTGCAGGGGGGCGGGACACAGATCCAGTGGTACCTCCTGCAATCGGCCCGTAGCAAGGTCTTCCTGGCAGGGATAGGCCGCCACAATCGCGAAGCCGATGCCTTGGCGTGCGCCTGCCACGGCCAATTCCCCGCTGTTGACGCGGTAGCGGCTGCGTACCGGCACTTTGACGATTTCGCCTGCTGCGTCCTGAAACTGCCAGGGCTGGCCCTTCAGCGCACTGAGGGTGGTGATACAGGGCAGAGACTTCAGCTCGCGCACGTGGCATGGCATGCCGGTCCTGGCCAGCAAGGAGGGGGCAGCAACCACGATACTGGGCAGTGTGGCGAGTTCGCGGGTGATGAAGGCACTGTCCTCCTGATGGCCCCGGTGGAAGACGATGGAAAGGTCAACGTCCTCTCGAAGCACTTCCAGTCCGGTCATCCGGGTATCGCATTCCAGCTCGATGCCTGGATGGAGGCTACAGAATTCGGCGAGGATGGGAGCCAGCAGCCTTGGCGCTTCGCCGGGCATGCACATTTTCAGAGGACCACGCAGTTCGCGCTGTACCGCACCAAGCTCTTCCTGCGTAGAGAGCAGAGTATCGAGCAAGGGCTTGGCGCGTTCGTAGAGTAGTCGACCGGCTTCCGTCATACGCAGGTGGCGGGTGCTTCGCTCCAGCAGGCGCACGCCGAGTCTGCGCTCCAGCGCAGCGACATGGCGGCTGACGTTGGACGAGGGGATGGCCAACAGACGCGATGCGCCAGCAAAGCTCTGCTCATCAACAACTGCCGTGTAGACACGGACCGTATTCAGATCGAGTCCATCGCGCATTGATTATCCCGTTTTAGGTATGAAAGCCTTCCATTTTTACACGCTAGTTCTCTTTAATGACGAAATCTAAGATGCCATTTTGCACGATGCGAAACGGTGAGCCGTGCACCGGGCACCGTATGGACAGGAGAGATTCAACGTGGAAATTGGAATACTTGGCGGCGGCATCGCGGGCCTGAGCGTGGCATTGGCTTTGCGCAAGCAGGGTTACAACCCTCGGGTCTATGAGCGCCGAGCGGAGCCGGCAACCCTGGGGGCCGGCGTGACGCTTTGGCCCAATGCCTGCTTTGTGCTGGAAGAACTGGGGCTATTGCAAGACATCGACGCCATTGGTGGTCGACCGCTAACAATGCATCGCCAGGATGCCGTGGGCAATGCATTGGGAGGCCTCGATATTGCCTTGCTGGACCGGACGATGGGATACCCGACCTACACGGTGCTACGCCGGCACTTGCAGGAGGTGTTACTAGATCATGTAGCCCGGGCCAGGATACCGGTGGAGTTCGGACACCGGGCGGTGCGGATTGAGCTGGATGCCAATGGCAGGGCTGTGGCCCATTTCGAGAACGGTGCGAGCATCCGCCCGGATCTGCTCATTGGCGCCGACGGCCGCATGGATTCTGTGGCGCGCAAGTTTGTCGCGGGTGACAACACACCTGTCTATCAGGGCTTCGTGAACTGGATTGGCGTAGCTCAGGGGCAGCATGCGCTAGTGGACGATATTTCGATTCAGGATTTCTGGGGGGCGGGCGAGCGCTTTGGTTGCGTCGCGATTCGACCCCAACTGGTGTATTGGGCTGCGGCCCAGGCTCGGCCCCTATCTGAAGCCATACCGACCGCAGATATACGCAAGGAGGTCGAAGATCTGTTCGTGGGATGGCCCGAACCGGTCTCGCATATCATCCGTGCCACGCCCGCAAATGCCATCCGGCTGATTGCGGTGCATGACCTGGAGCCGCTGCATACATGGAGTCGGGCAAATGTACTGCTGGTTGGGGATGCCGCACACGCGCCATTGCCGACGTCGGGGCAAGGGGCCTGCCAGGCGTTGGAGGATGCGTGGCATTTGGCCCGGTGCCTGAATGGCGCAAGCGGCTGCCTGGATGAGGCCTTTCGGGCATTCACGAAGATCCGCAGCCCCAAAACTGCAAAGCTAGCGGAGCAAGGTCGGGTCTTTGCACGCGGGCTGTTCGCCACCGATCCTGAAACCTGCCGCATGCGCAACGAGCGGGCCAAGGCGTCCGATCCTGTGCGTGACGTGCAGGTCTTGGCCGCCGCATGGGGACAGGGCCTGCCAATGCCAAGCTGCACGGACAGCACGCCAGCGCAAGGGGGGCGCTTCGGCAGCCTGTACCGTATTGAATGACGTGCGCTAGATGTCCTTCATCGGGTTTTATGCAAACATTTCTTTCCATCCAGTCAGCTCGCATGCGGGCGTCTGCCGGTAAGCGCTGCATAACAAACATTGGTCATTGAAACTCGAACGGCGGCAACGGGTCGGGAAGAGCCAACTGGCGCCCTCCCCTCGGTCTACCGGAGTCAGCCACGAGCCGACATGCCGTGGTAAGGCAGAATTTGCTTTGACCGCTCGACAACAACCGTCCGATGCGGACGTCGGGCGTTGCAACATAGACACTTGCGAGAATCCACCATGATTCAACTGAGTCAACCCGAAGACGTGCTCCACGCGTTTCAGACCGCTTGGAACAGCCACGACATGCAGTCCCTCGGCACATTGTTTCATGAGGATGCGACATTTGTGAACCGGTTCGGGCACTACGTGCGGGGCGTCGAGGCGATTATCAAGCTGCATGCGCCCATCCACGCAACTATCTACAGCGATTCCACGCTGGATAACGAGCTGATCGACGTGATCCCCATTGGCAACGATGGGGCGGTCATTCACTTCTGGAGCCGCCTCACGGTCGGTGCTGCTCATCCGGCGGGCCCGCACGCCGTCGACACGCTGATCCTTGCCGTGCTGACGCGACAGGTTGGCGAGTGGCGAATCAAGGCGCTCGAGAATGTCACCCTGACGAATCCCCGCACGGGAGAAGCTGTCTTAAGAGACGGCCGGAGTCCTTGATCGAGCAGCAAAGTTGCTTCCACGACGTACGGTGTTGCCTGCTTGCTGGCGGATCGCGCGTCCAGCGTGGGTTGGAAGCGGCATATCAAGCAGCTATGACGTTCAGCCGCTTCCTGACTCATTGGCTCACGCGGCCTGGCGCCTGGCCGTCGAGAAATCGGCCCAGCTCTGTGCCCTGCTCTTCCTGGCCTGTGACAACGCCGAATCCGGCGTCTTCGGCGACCTGAACCCGGAGATCCAGAACCGGGTGCTGTCGCTGGCCGCCGGGCTGGCGCATGAGACGCTGGTGCTGAGCGAACTGGCCGCGCAGTGCGAGGCTAACGCGCAAATGGCGTAGTGCGATGAGGGCTGGCCTGCGGGCCGGCCCCAGACCTCGACGAGCACGATAGAACACATCCGCCCGCACGGATTGCGCCGTGCAGCAGCTAGCGCTATCGGGCGGCGGCTGCGCCGCATGCGCGCGGGCATATACAATAGCGGTCTTCGCCGCCGCTGCGGCTCGCATCCTGCATTTACCGCCATGGGCCGCCCGGCCCGGCCCTGCATTCGCGCCATGTCCCTGATTCTGCAAAGTCCCGCCCCGCTGTCCGCCAACGATATCGACGCCATCCGCGCCATCGCCCAGGCTCCCACGCTCGCGCTGCGCGCGCAGACCGTGGCTGCCGCCGATGCAAGCGCCGCGCTGACACCCGCCCTGCGCGAAGCGCTGGACGCCTACTGCGGCCCGCGCAGCATCGACTGGGCCATCGTGCCCGCCGGCCGCAAGCTGTCGGACTTCAAGCTGGTGGCGATGGATATGGACTCCACGCTGATCACCATCGAGTGCATCGACGAGATCGCAGACTTCTGCGGCCTCAAGGCGGAGGTCTCGGCGATTACCGAGGCGGCCATGCGCGGCGAGATCACTGATTTCAACGAAAGCCTGCGCCGCCGTGTGGCCCTGCTCAAGGGGCTGGACGCCAGTGTGCTGGACCGCGTGTATGAAGAGCGCCTGCGCCTGTCGCCCGGCGCGGAGAACATGCTGCAGACCGTGCAGGCCCTGGGCATGCGCACCCTGCTGGTTTCAGGCGGTTTCGTGCATTTCACCGAAAAACTCAAGCCCCGCCTGAAGCTCGACGTGACCCGCGCCAATACGCTGGAGATCGTCGATGGCAAGCTCACCGGCCAGGTGCTGGGCGAGATCGTCAATGCCGACGTCAAGGCCCGCACGGTGCAGGAAGTGTGTGCGCAGATCGGCGCGGACCCGTCCCAGGCCATCGTCATGGGCGATGGCTCCAACGACCTGAAGATGATGGCCGTGGCCGGCCTGTCGGTGGCCTTCCGTGCCAAGCCGGTGGTGCGCGCGCAGGCCAGCGTAGCGTTCAACCACGTTGGGCTGGACGGCTTGCTGCAGCTTTTCCCGCATTAACTGCCGCTGCCTGCGCCCGGCACAGGCAGACCATATGCGGCGCGCTTGCGAATTGAAATAAGAATTATTATCATCCGGCTTTGTAAGAAATTACTGAGCCCGCCATGCAAGTGTTTGCAGTGCTGCTGGGGTTGGGTGGCGCATGCTGCCTGTACCTGGCATCGCCCAACCAGCGCCTGTTGCTGCTGCCACTATCCGTGCCAGCCACGGCACGAAGCCGCCGCACGCGCCTGTGCTGGCTAGCCACCCTTTCGATCGCCGCCTCGGCGTGGGCATGGAGCCTGACGCAGGGCTGGCCGGCCGCGATCGCGGCCACGCTGGCCACGGTTGGCACCGGCCTGTCCTTATGGCCTTTTGCCGGTGCTTACCGCGATGCGCGGCGCCAGCGCCTCGCCCAGGCCGGCTAATGAAAGCCGCCCCCAGTCCCCAAAACGTCCGCAGCAAACCCAAGCCCGGCATGGGCACCAAGTGGCTGGCCGGCACCCTGCTGGGGCTGCCGCTAGCGGTCGCGCTATCCGCCCTAGGCGTCATCTGGCTGCCCGGCGGCTGGCAAAGCGGAGCCATCGGCGTGATCCTCGCCTGCCTGCCGATCTGGGTGGCGATCCTCTGCGCCAGCCTGCTATTCGCCACCAGCCGCGCGGCCTGGCTTTGGCTCGCAGCTGGCAACCTGATCGCTTACGGCGGACTGTGGGCATGGCGCCTGCTGCTCGCCCCCGGCGCGGCATGAACCGGCGCACCAGGAACCCCGCATGAAAGCCACAACCCTGCGCTTGTACCAAACCCTGCACACCTGGGTCGGCCTGATGGCCGGCTGGGCCCTTTTCATCGCTTTCTTCGCTGGCGCGATCACGGTCTTCCACGAGGAACTGCACGCCTGGCAATCGCCGCAGCGCACGGCCGCGCATAGCCCGGCCGCCCAGCCGGCCAACCCGGCCGCGCTCGACCACTTCATGCAGGCCCTGGTGGCGGCGCATCCCAAGAGCGCAGCCAGCGCCTACGTCACGTTGCCGACGGAGCACGAGCCTGGCTTCACGGCCTACTGGCAAGACCAGGCCGGCGAGTGGCACACCACAACCTCCGCCAAGCTTGACGGGGGCAAGACCACGCCCAAGGACACCGCGCTCGACACGGCGCCCGAAGAATTGGCAGCATTCATCAACAGCCTGCACTACACGCTCGGCGTGCCGGTGGCCGGCAGCTACTTCATGGGCGTTATCGCGGTGCTGTATGGGCTTGCGCTGGTGTCGGGCGTGCTGCTGCACCTGCCGCGGCTCAAGCCGGACCTGTTTGCCATCCGGCCGGGGCGCAACCTCAAGCGCTTCTGGATGGATGCGCACAACGTCGTCGGCCTGTTCAGCCTACCCTTCCACCTGGTGTTCGCCATCACCGGCGCGGTGCTATGCCTTGGCTTGGTGCTGGCGATGGTGTTCAACGTCATGGCCTTCGATGGCAAGCTGTCCGAGGCGTTGCCGCGCCTGACCACCGCCTCGCCAGAACTGAAGGCATCAGGCCGCGCGGCACGGCCCCTGCCGGCCGCTACGTTGCTGGCGGCGGCGCGCGCCAGCGCGGGTGAGCGGTTCACGCCGCTGTCGGTGCGCTATCAGCACTACGGCGACGCCAACGCGCTGATCGAGATTCGCGGCGACAGCGCACGCGTCCTTGGCAACTACGGGTCGGTTTCGGTGCACGCTGCCGCCGGCCAGCCGGACAGTGGCAGCGTGCTGGCGGACCAGACCGCCGCCGGGCGCGACAGCAACCACGCCATCTTCAGCATGATCTACGCGCTGCACTTTGGCACCTATGGCGACTTGGCCCTGCGCCTGGTCTACCTGCTGGCGGGACTGGCGGGGGCCTTCCTGTTCTATTCCGGCAACCTGCTGTGGATCGAATCGCGCCGCAAGACCCGGCAGCAGGCGCAGCCGCGCGTGCACCGCCTGCTGGCGCAGGCGACGGTCGGCGTGTGCATCGGTTGCTGCATTGGCGTGGCGGCAGCCTTCTGCGGCGCCCTGCTCTGGCCCGCGCGGGCTTCCAGCTACACCTACTTCCCGGTCTTTTTCGCGGCGCTTGGATGGGCCCTGATGCGTGCGCCGGCACGCGCCGCGATCGAGTTGCTGTGGGCCGCGGCCGTTGCCGCATTGCTGGTGCCGCTGGTCAATGCGCTGGTAACGGGGGACTTCCTGTGGCGCGCCGCGCTGGCCGGGCACTGGGCCGTGGCGAGCTTCGATATCGGTGCGCTGGCGCTGGCCTGTGGCTTTGCCGCGCTGGCCCGGTTGACGCAGCGCCGTGCGCGCAACGGCCCGCCAAACTCGGTGTGGGCCATGCAAGGGAAGCCTCGCTCTAATGTGGCGGACGCTGCCGCGGCGGGATCGACGGCTGGCTAGGGCGGCAACAAGGCAAAAAAAGGGCCGCCTCGGACAGTGTCCGGGGCGGCCCTTCTTATTTCATGCCACCAGTTGCAATTCCATCGCGCCGCGCAGGTCGGCGATCAGGTCGCGGGTATCTTCCAACCCAATATAGAGGCGCACCAGCTCGCCGGCGTTCTCCCAGCCAACGGGCGGCCAGCTGCCTTGGGGCCGCATGGTCTGGACGTGGTACGGCACCGCCAGGCTATGCGCGCCGCCCCAGGACCAGCCGATCGCGAACAGGCGCAAGGCCTCGACAAAGGCATCGACCTGGGCACGCGTGTAGCGCGCATGCAGCACGATCGAGAACAGGCCTGTGGCGCCGCTGAAATCGCGCAGCCAGAAGTCGTGGCCGGGGCAGTCCGGCAGCGCCGGGTGCAAGACCTTGACCACTTCCGGGCGTTGGTTCAGCCACTCGGCCACTTCGCGCGCGGCGCGGTCGTGCGCCGCCAGCCTGACCGGCATGCTCGGCAGCGAGCGCAGCACCAGGTAGCAATCGTCGGCCGACACGCCCCAGCCCATCAGCATGCGGGCGCGCTTGATGCGGTCATGGAGTTTGTCGTCGGTGGTCAGCACAGCGCCCATCAGCACATCGCTGCCGCCCGACTGGTATTTGGTGAGCGCCTGCACCGAGATGTCGATGCCCTTGTCGAACGGTCGGAAATATACGCCGGCGGACCAGGTGTTATCGATGGCGGTGAGCACCCCGCGCGCCTTTGCCGCGGCCACGATGGCCTCGGTGTCAGGGATCTCCATCGTCACCGAGCCCGGCGACTCCATCCAGATCAGGCGGGTGTTGGGACGGATCAGCCCGGCAATGCCCGCCCCGATCATGGGGTCGTAATAACGGACGGAGACGCCGAAGTCCCGTGCCAGCCATTCGCCGTGCTCGCGATTGGGGCCGTAGACGTTATCCGGGACGAGCACGTCGTCGCCCGACTTGACCAAGGCGAAGTAGACCTGCGAGATCGCGGCCAGCCCCGACGGCAGCAGCAGCGTATGGCGCGCGCCTTCGATCAGCGCGAGGTGCTGGCACAGCGCCTCGCTGGTGGGCGTGGCATGCAGGCCATAGCGCCAGTAGGTCGTGGCACCGTCGCCATGCGCGCGCAGCTCCGCCAGGTTGCGGAACACCACGGTGGAGCCACGATGGGTAGCTTGGGAAAACGAGGCGAAGCCCGGCGCGATATCCAACTCTGGCTGGACGGCCACGGTCGCCAGGTAGGCGGGTTGGGAAGCGGGCTGCTCGGGTGGCTGGCGGTCGGACACGGCGATTCCTTGTCTGGCGATAACTCGATGAACGTTCGAGCTTACCAGCATTCGGGTGCGCGTTGGCCTACCTGGCGAGCCTGCCCCTGTCCACCCCGGCTTGACGCTACCGGCCGGAAATCGAGGACTTCGGTGCGGGCGGGGCGTAGGTAATGCCGCTGTTGGGGGTCATGTCAAAGGGCGGGATCACCAGCACGCCCAGTGGCCGGATCATGAAGGGAAGCACGATGGCCGGGTTGACCGGGTCGGTCCAGTTGCCGTGCACGATACCGGCACCGTCGATGGTGCCTTCCCAGTTGCCCGTGACGTGCGTGCCGTCATTGGACTCCTCCATCAGGAAAGCGCCGTTCTCGAATTCGCCGGCCAGCAACCGCACGCCGCCAGCACGGCCAACGCTGTACTCACCGCGCACGCTGTCGCG
The DNA here is from genome assembly GCF_058801495.1 of Cupriavidus sp. GW822-FHT03E04. Lineage (NCBI taxonomy): Bacteria > Pseudomonadati > Pseudomonadota > Betaproteobacteria > Burkholderiales > Burkholderiaceae > Cupriavidus > Cupriavidus sp. GW822-FHT03E04. The sequence continues at coordinate 148,454 of NZ_JBXANI010000019.1, read as the reverse complement.
CTCGTCGGGCTTGGGGCCCAGGCGCAGGCGCACCGGCTGGTCCCCGAGCGTGCCCACGTAGACCGGCAGCGCAGCGTACTCCGGTCGCGGCGCGAGCGCATTGGGCGCGGGCCCGGTTGAAAGCTGCGCACCGCGCCGCGCCTCGCCCTCGCGGATGGCCTGGTTGATCCCGAAACCCTGTACCTGGCTGGCATCGCTGGCGGCATTGGCGGTGCCGGGCGTGGCGGTGGACAGCTCGGTGGCGCCGGCGGCCAGCGCGGCGCCGGCCAGCGTTGCCGCGGCCAGCCCGGCTGCCAGAGACAGGGAGACGGGAAGTGACAAGGACATGGACAAAGGCAAAGGCAGAGTCGCTACGCGCCGCAAGGCAGCCTCAGGTTCAGAGTCGTTCGAAAATCGCCGCAATGCCCTGGCCACCGCCAATGCACATGGTCACCAGTGCATAGCGGCCTTGCACGCGTTGCAGCTCGTACAGGGCCTTGACGGTGATCAGCGCGCCGGTGGCGCCGATCGGGTGCCCCAGGGAGATGCCCGAGCCGTTCGGGTTGACCTTGGCCGGATCGAGACCGAGTGCCTTGGTGACCGCGCAGGCTTGCGCGGCAAAGGCTTCATTGGCTTCGATCACGTCGAGATCGGCCACGGTCAGGCCAGCACGTTCCAGCGCCTTCTTGGTGGCCGGCACGGGGCCGATGCCCATGGTCTTGGGATCGACGCCGGCATGCGCATAGGAGACCAGGCGCGCCATCGGCTTGAGGCCGCGCTTCTCGGCCTCGGCGCGCTCCATCAGCACCACCGCGGCAGCGGCATCGTTCAAGCCCGAGGCGTTGCCCGCGGTTACCGTGCCGTTCTCTTTGACGAAGACCGGCTTGAGCTTGGTCATGTCTTCCATGACCGCGTCGTGGCGCACGTGCTCGTCGGTGTCGAAGGTCACGTCGCCCTTGCGGCCCTTCAGCGTGACCGGCAGGATCTGGTCCTTGAAGTGGCCGGCGCGGATCGCCGCCGATGCGCGCCGGTGCGATTCCAGCGCGGCTTCGTCCTGCTGGTTGCGGGAGATGTCGTATTCCTTGGCCACGTTCTCGGCAGTGACGCCCATGTGGATGCCGTGGAACGGGTCATGCAGCGCACCTAGCATCATGTCGAGCATCTTGGCGTCGCCCATGCGTGCGCCCCAGCGGGCCGACTGCGCCAGGTACGGTGCGCGGCTCATGCTCTCCGCGCCGCCGCCGATGGCCACATCGGCATCGCCCAGCAGGATGGTCTGCGCGGCGCTGACGATGGCCTGCAAGCCCGAGCCGCACAGGCGGTTGACGGTCAGGGCCGGCGCGTCGATGGTGACACCGCCCTCCACTGCCGCCACCCGGCCAAGGTACATGTCCCGAGGCTCGGTCTGGATGACGTTGCCGAACACCACATGGCCGACGTCGTCTCCGCTGACCTGCGCGCGGGCCAGCGCTTCGCGCACGACCATGGCGCCCATCTGGGTCGGGGAAAGATCCTTCAGGCTGCCGCCGAAGGTACCGATTGCGGTCCGAACGCCGCTCACCACCACCACTTCACGTGTCATTTTGTGTCTCCTGGGCTGATGTTGCAGCGCACAGTATAGCGGCGCGCACGCCAAAACGAACGATCGTACTTTTACCTATCCGGACCGATGGCTGCTACCAGCCTCAGACTTCGCCCCACAAGTCGTGGCCATCCGCGCCGGTGATCTTCACCGAGACGAATTCGCCGACCTTGTAGCGCGGCGCGCCCTGCGCCGGCGGGTCGATATAGACCAGGCCGTCGATCTCCGGCGCGTCGGCCGACGAGCGGCCAATGCCACCGTCCTGGTTGATCTCGTCGACCAGCACGCGCAGGGTCTGGCCGACCTTGCGCTGCAGGCGTCGGGCGGACACTTCCTCGGCCACTTCCATGAAGCGGGCGCGGCGCTCTTCGCGGACTTCGTCGGGCAAGGCGCCCGGCAGGTCGTTGGCCGTGGCGCCGTCCACCGGCGAATAGGCGAAGCAGCCCACGCGGTCCAGTTCCGCTTCGGCGATGAAGTCCAGCAGCGTCTGGAACTCTTCCTCGGTCTCGCCGGGGAAGCCCGCGATAAAGGTACTGCGGATGGTCAGCTCGGGGCAGATCTTGCGCCAGGCCCGGATGCGGTCCATGGTCTTCTCGGCGTTGGCCGGGCGCTTCATGCGCTTGAGCACATCCGGGTGGGCGTGCTGCAGCGGCACGTCCAGGTAAGGCAGCACGTGCCCTTGCGACATCAGCGGAATGATCTCGTCGACGTGCGGGTACGGGTACACGTAGTGCAGGCGCACCCAGGCGCCGTACTTGGCAGCCAGCTCACCCAGCGCGCCGACCAGCTCGGTCATGCGCGTCTTGAGCGGGCGGCCGTCCCAGAAACCGGTGCGGTACTTCACGTCCACGCCATAGGCGCTGGTGTCTTGCGAGATCACCAGCAGTTCCTTGACGCCTGACTTGAACAGGTTCTCGGCCTCCAGCATGACTTCCGCCACCGGGCGCGAGACCAGGTCGCCGCGCATCGACGGGATGATGCAGAACGAGCAGCGATGGTTGCAGCCCTCGGAGATCTTCAGGTAGGCGTAATGCTTGGGCGTGAGCTTGATGCCGGCGGCCGGCACCAGGTCCATGAACGGGTCATGCGGCTTGGGCAGGTGCGTGTGCACGGCCTGCATCACCTCGCCCAGCGCGTGCGGGCCGGTCACGGCCAGCACCTTCGGGTGCACCGACGTGATGATGTCCTCACCCGCGGCGTTCTTCTTGGCGCCCAGGCAGCCGGTGACGATCACCTTGCCGTTCTCGGCCAGTGCCTCGCCGATCGCATCCAGGCTTTCCTGCACGGCTTCGTCGATAAAACCGCAGGTATTGACGACCACCAAGTCGGCGCCGTCATAGGTGCCGCTGATGGCGTAGCCCTCGGCGCGCAGCTGGGTAATGATCTGCTCGGAATCCACAAGTGCCTTTGGACATCCAAGGCTTACGAATCCCACATTTGGAATATGGTCTTTCTTGATCGTTGATTCTGAAGGGTTTTTCACGGTTACTTCCAAATGTGGAGCGAGCGGGGCGGGACATGGCCACCCGGCGGTTCAAAGCCAATCGCGCATTTTAACCGCTCGCGGGAGTTTGCCGGGGCCTCATGGCAGACATGAACATGGCCGGCCGTTTGCGGCTGCAGGCTATCGCGCGGGCCAATGCCGCCTACGACGTCCGGTCAAGACCCAACGCTTCGCTGGCATTCGAGCGGCGTGGGCCTGGCGTTTCGCAACGCCTATGACTTGATCCGCAATGCCGAGCTGTCACGGTGGGCGTCTTCCTCCAGCATGGCAAGCGCGCCGACGATGAGCGCGTGCATGCCCTGAACAAGCTCCGCCTCCATCTCGGCTTCTTCCGCCGCGCGGTCCGCCTCCACAAGGGGTTCTCGGCCTGCTACCGAATACACCGTGTCGGCCACGGCAATGCAGTGGAATGCGACCGTCGCAAGCAGCCAGCGTGCCTGTTCCTTCGAGATGCCGTAGGCATGCGCGATATGGCTCTGGTGCCCGTCGATTTTGGCGAGCATGGGCTGTGTCGCAGCCAACCTGCGGATCACGTACGGCGTCAGCCCAGGGTGTGCCTTGACGAACTCCCGTACCGATGTGGTGAACGCGATCAGGTAATCCTTTAATCCGCCACGTCCCTTGCCGCAAGCCTGCGGAATCTGCCAGCGGCTGAAGATCTCCTCAGCGACCAGGCGCTTGAGTTCCTCAAGACTCGGCACATGCTTGTAGAGCGCCATATGGCTGACCCCGAGTGCGGCAGCGACGCCGACGAAGGTGATGTTCGGCAAGCCGATCTCGATGCCCGCGTCGGCGATCCGTTCGCGCGTGATGGTACGAGGGCGCCCGCGCGCCGAAGGTTGTTGTGGCGATTTCATCTTTGTTCCTTGATCGCTGGTGACAGCCATGTAGCCGCCTTGCCAGCCTTTCGTCAATTAGTTTATAGTCATGCAACTAATTATCATTTCGATTCACGGGACTCCTCCATGACCGCCCCATCCCACCTTTCTGAATCTCTGGACGTCTCTTTTTCATGAACACTCGTGACGCGGCTGCGGCCAAACCCAAGGGACCCGGACCGCTCAGCCAAGTATTGAACCCCATCCGTGGGCAACTGATCGCCGCCGCGGCACTGGCCGGCGTGGGTGCCATGTTCACGCTGGTGCCGCTGGCCGGCATCGCGCATATCGCGAAGATCGTCCTCGGCGGCGCCGACATCGCGGCAGCGGCACGCACGCAAGTGCAGGGCGAAGTCTGGTGGACCGTCATTGCCAGCGTGGTGAGCCTGTTCGTCGGCATGGCGCTGGTGTCCGCCGGGGAACTGACCGCCCATCTGGCCGACAACCGCATCACCCATCACCTGCGCCTGGCGGCCGCGCAGCGGCTGGCCCGCGTGCCGCTGGGCTGGTTCACCAGCCGCGCATCGGGCGAGGTCAAGCAGGCGATGCAGGACGACATCGGCACGCTGCACAGCCTGACCGCGCACTTTTACACGACGCTAGGGCGCACCGTCGGCGCCATCCTGATCTCGGTCATCTACCTGTTCGCGATGGACTGGCGCATGGCCATCGTCTCGATCCTGCCGTTCCCGGGCTTCTTCCTGTTCTTCGGCAGGGCCATGAAGGCCAGCGGGGCGAACATGAAGGCATTCGTCGACGGGCTGGGGCGGATCAACAACGCGGTAGTCGAGTTCGTCAACGGCATTCCCGTGGTCAAGTCCTTCGGGGCCAGCGGCAAGGCGCACGGCGGCTACCGCGAGGCAGTCGATGCCTTCGCCCAAGCCTTTGTCGGTTTCACCCGTCCCCTCGTGGGCTCGATGGCCAACGCCAACGCGATGATCGCGCCGGTGGCGGTGCTGGGCGTGGTGCTGGTCTTCGGCACGCTGTTCGTTAGCCTGGGCTGGATTACCCCAGTGGACGTGCTGCCGTTCGCTCTGGTGGCACCGGGCCTCTGCGCGCCGTTGCTGCTGCTGCACTACATCATCCATGACCTGAACCATGCCACCGGTGCCGCCCAGCGCGTGCAGGCGCTGCTGGAGACGCCTGTGCTGGAGCAGCCGGCGCCCGATAGGCGGCAGTTGCCCACGGGTACCGAAATCCGCGTTGAGCACGTCGGTTACGCCTACGACGCACAGAACAAGGTGCTGTCGGACGTCAGCTTCACCCTCAAGCCCGGCACGGTGACCGCCATCGTCGGCGCGTCCGGTGCTGGCAAATCGACCCTGGCCCGGCTGCTGCTGCGCTTCTTCGACCCGACCGATGGGCGCATCACGCTCGGCGGCGTGGATTTGAGGCATATCGAGACCTCGGATCTGTACCAGCGCATCGGTTTCGTGCTGCAGGAGGTGCGCCTCATCCACGCCAGCGTACGCGAGAACATCGCGCTGGGCCGGCCCTCGGCCAGCCGGCAGGAGGTCGAGGACGCCGCGCGCGCCGCGAACATTCATGAGCGCATCCTGGGCCTGCCGCGCGGCTACGACTCGATGATAGGCGAGGACGCGCTGCTCTCCGGTGGCGAGCAGCAGCGCGTGAGCATCGCCCGTGCCGTGCTGCTCGATCCGTCCGTGCTCGTGCTCGACGAAGCCACCGCGGCCGCCGATGCCGAGAACGAGGTGGCGATCCAGGACGCGCTATCGCGCTTCGCGCAAGGCCGCACGCTGCTGATCATTGCACACCGGCTCGACACGGTGATGCACGCCGACCACATCATCGTGATCGAGAACGGCACGATCCACGAGCAAGGCCGCCACGCCGAGCTGATCGCGCGCAAAGGCCGCTATGCACGGCTATGGACGCTGGGCGGCTACGAAGAACCCCAGGAGCTGGCGGTGCCGTCATGCTGAAAACCTTCATTCGATTGCTGGGCGACGATGCGCACGTCTTGCGCCGCTACGCCTGGATGGCCGTGTTCCATGGCCTGCTCAGCGGGCTGACCATCACCACGCTGGTGCCCATTCTCAGCCGCCTTCTGGCCGGCGATACGCGCGGCGCGGCGCTGTGGCTCATCGTGCTGCTGGCCGGCATGACGGCCTGCTGGGGCTGGCGGCGCAAGGTGGAGAAGGCCGGCGTGCGCGTGGGGGTTGCCGTCCTGCAGGGCGCGCGCCAGCGGATCGGCGACCACGTTGCACGCCTGCCCGTCGGCTGGTTCACGCCGGAGAACAGCGCCCGGCTTGGCCATGTCATCACGAACGGCATGATGGCAGTGGCCCAGCTTCCCGCACACGTGCTCACGCCGGTGATCAGCGGCGCCGTGACACCGGTGGTGATCGTGGCCGCGCTGTTTGCGCGGCACTGGCCGATGGGCCTGATCGCGCTGGCGGCGCTGCCGATCCTGATCGGCACGTTCCTGATCGCCGCGCGCCTGGGCCGGCGCGCCGACCACACCTTCCATCGCCACTTCGCCCACACCAGCCAGCGCATGGTCGAGTTCGCCCAGGCCCAGTCGGCACTGCGCGCATTCAACGGTGGAGGCGGCAGCACGCGCTTGCTTGAACAGGCCATCGACCAGCAACGCCATTCCGGCACGCGGCTGATCTATCTGTCGGCGGCGTCCACGGCGCTCAACGCCTGGGTCGTGCAGGCCGTCTTCGCCGCGTTGCTGATCGCCGCCGCATTGTGGCTCAACGCCTGCCTGGGCGGCGCGCTGGAAGCGGACTCGGTCGTCGCCGTCATCGTGGCCCTGCTGCTGGCCAACCGCTACATCGATCCGCTGCTGGACGTGGCCGGCTATGGCGATGTCCTGCGCGGCGCGCGCGGCCAGCTCGACGCGGTGCGCGAGATCCTTGCGGTCAAGCCCTTGCCGGAACCGGACCAGCCGCAGGCACCGCGTGATGCGTCGATCGAGCTGCGCGAGGTGAGCTTGCGCTACACACCGGATCAACCCGATGTGCTGAAGGGCGTGAACCTGCGCATCGAGCCGGGCAGCATGACCGCGCTGATTGGCGCCTCCGGGTCGGGCAAGACCACACTGGTGCGGCTGATCGCACGCTTCTTCGATGTGAGCCAGGGCAGCGTACTCGTCGGTGGCGTGGACGTGCGGCAGATGTCCAACGCGCAGTTGGCCGGCCAGATCAGTCAGATCTTCCAGGACAACTACCTGTTTGCGGGCAGCATTGCCGACAACATCCGCATCGGCAAACCCAATGCCAACGATGTCGAGATCATGCAAGCTGCGCGGCAGGCCGGCGTGGCCGAGATCATCGAGCGCCTGCCGCAGGGCATCGACACCCCGGTCGGCGAAGGCGGCGCACGCCTGTCGGGCGGTGAGCGCCAACGCATCGCCATCGCCCGCGCGCTGATCAAGGACGCGCCCATCCTGCTGGTGGACGAAGCCACCGCCGCGCTGGACGCGGAGAACCAGGCCGCCATCGCCGAGGCGCTGGCGCGTCTGCGCGGCAAGCGCACGCTGATCGTCATCGCGCACCAACTCTCGACGGTGGCAATGGCCGACCAGATCGTGGTGCTCGATGGCGGCAAGGTCGTCGAGCAGGGTTCGCCCGCGCCATTGCGCGCGAGCCAGGGGCGCTACGCGCATTTCCTGGCCCAGCGCCGGGCCGCCAGAGGCTGGCGCATCGCGGCGGCGTCGAACGGAGACCGACGCTGATGCGCGCACATTGGCTTGGCTTGTTCGCCATCCTCTGCGGCGCCTCGCTGCTGGTCGGTGCCCGGCAGCTGGCGTGGTCGCAGGTATTCTCGCTGTCGGGCGATGCCTGGCTGACGATGACGGCCAGCCGCCTGCCCCGCCTGGCAGCGCTTGTTCTGACCGGCGTAGGCCTGTCCGTCTGCGGCGTGATCCTTCAGCAGATCGTCCGCAACAAATTCGTCGAGCCGGCCACCTCGGGCGGACTGGATGCGGCCAAGCTCGGCATCCTGGTGTCGATGACGCTGGCGCCCGCCGGCGGCCCGATGGGCCGGATGCTGTTCGCGCTGGTCTTCTGCTTCGCCGCGAGCCTGGTCTATGTGGCGATCATCCGCCGCATCAAATTCAAGAACACCGTCCTCGTGCCGGTCATCGGCCTCATGTACGGCAGCGTGCTCAGTGCCGTGGCCGAGTTCTACGCCTACCGGTACAACATCCTGCAAAGCATGCAGGGCTGGCTGCTCGGCGATTTCTCCAAGGTCGTCCAGGGCAACTACGAGATCATCTACCTGATCCTGCCGATCGTCGCGCTCACCTACCTGTATGCGCACCGCTTCACCGTGCTCGGCATGGGCGAAGGCATGGCCACCAGCCTGGGGCTGAGCTATTCGGCAACGGCGGCGCTGGGCCTGATGCTGGTGGCGGTCACGGTGTCGGCCACGGTCATCACCGTCGGCGCGATCCCCTTCGTCGGGCTGGTCATCCCCAACCTGGTCGCGCTGCATCACGGCGACAACCTGGGCCGGACGCTGCCCATCGTCGCGCTGGGCGGCGCGTCGCTGCTGCTGGGGTGCGACATTCTCGGCCGCCTGCTCATCTACCCGTTCGAGGTGCCCATCGGCCTGACCGCAGGCAGCGTGGGCGGCGTGCTGTTCCTCGTGCTCATCATCTGGAAGAAGCAATGAGGCGCGCGGCCCCCCGATATGCCCTCTGGATGGTGGTCCTCGCCTTGGCCGCGGCTTTCGTCCTCGTGCGATCCGGCTTCGACCTCGACTACGTCATTCCCAAACGGCTCGCCCGGCTGGCCGCCATCGTCATCGGCGGAATCTGCGTCGCCTTCTCCTCGATCACGTTCCAGACCATCGCGGGCAACCGGATTCTGACGCCGGCGATCATGGGATACGAGGCGGTCTATCTGCTGTTGCAGTCGCTGCTGATCCTGGCCATGGGCACGCATGGCCAGGTGGTACTCGGCCAGAGCGGCAACTTCTTCCTCTCCATCCTGTTGATGCTCGCCTATTCGTGGGCCATCCATCGGTGGCTTTTGCGCAACGGCAGGTACAACGTGTATTTCCTCCTCCTGCTGGGACTCGTGCTGACCATGGTGATCGGCACTGTCACACAGTTCGTCCAGCTCAGGATCAGCCCGGGCGAGTTCGCCGTTCTCCAGGGCTTTGGCTACGCATCCTTCAACAGGGCACAACCCGAGCAGTTGCTCTATTCGGCCCTTCTGGTCGCGGCCGTGTGCCTGCCAGGGCTGAAGACCCTGCCGATCCTCGACGTGCTCTCGCTGGGCCGCGACCAGGCCATTTCCCTAGGGGTCGATTACCAGCGGTACGTGAGGCTCTACTTCGCGCTGATCGCGGCTCTCGTGGCGGTCTCGACCAGCCTGCTCGGGCCCACGGCCTTCATGGGGATCTTCGTGGCGAACATCGCCTATGCGATGGCCCGGACTTCCAGGCATCGGGTCACGCTGCCCATCGGCTGCGCGATCGCCATCGGCATCTTCATCGTGGCCCAGCTCCTGGTCGAACACGTTTTCAACTACAAGACCACCGTCAGCATTCTCGTCAACCTGGTGTGTGGCGCGTATTTCCTCGCGCTGATGGCTCGCACCCGAGGCACCGCATGATCACCGTTCACAACCTTCACAAGGCCTACGGCGCCAAGACCGTACTTTCCGGCGTCAGCGCGCAATTCCCGGCGCAGCGCGTGACGTCTCTCATCGGCCCCAACGGCGCAGGCAAAACGACGCTGCTGCTGATGATCGCGCGCCTGTTGGAGCCGACCCAGGGCGACATCCTGATCGGGGATCGCAGGGTTTCAAGCATCGGCATCAGCGAATACGCCAAGCACGTCGCCACCTTGCGCCAGGCGCCCGACTTCAACCTGCGCCTGACGGTCGAGGAACTCGTCGCTTTCGGGCGCTTCCCCTACAGCCGCGGCGCGCTCACCCCCAAAGACCACGACGTGATCGACGAGGCCATCGCGTTCCTGTCGCTGCAAGCGCTGCGCGGGGCCTACATCGACGAACTCAGCGGAGGGCAGCGCCAGATGGCCTTCCTGGCGATGACCATTGCCCAGCAGACGAACGTTCTGCTGCTGGACGAGCCACTCAACAACCTCGACATGAAGCATGCCGTCCAGATCATGCGCGCGCTTCGCCGCTTGTGTGACGAGCACGGGCGCACCGTGATCCTGGTGATCCATGACATCAATTTCGCGGCCAACTACTCCGATCACATCGTCGCATTGAAGGGCGGCATGGTTCGCTTCTGCGGCCCCGTCGTGGAGGCTGTGACCGAGACACGGCTGCAGGAACTGTATGGACTGGACTTCGAAATCGTGCGCAGCGATCGAGGATGCGTATGCAACTACTTCAATCCATCAGGAAAACTGAAATGACCCGGAATCACAGAAACAGGCGTTGGGCGTTAGCCCTGCTGATGGCCGCAACCGTCGCGGTACAGGGGTGCGGCCGGAAACCAGCCGAACCGCCAAAGGCAACCGCACAGCCGGATTCTGCCAGCCGGCCCCCGCAGGAAGCGTTCGCGCCCGTCACGGTTCAGCACAAGCTGGGAACGACCGTCGTCGAGCACCTTCCGCAACGCGCGGCGGCCCTCGACATGAATGAAGTCGATTTCCTCGACCAACTGGGTGTCCCTGTCGTTGGCATGCCGAAGGATTTCGTCCCGCACTTCCTCGCCAGGTACAAGGACGCCCCGGACGTTCAGGATCTGGGCTCGATCGTTCAGCCCAATCTGGAGCGGGTTCATGCCGCCAGGCCTGAACTGATCCTGATCACCTCGCTCCAGGCGAACCACTACAAGGAATTGAGCGAGATCGCTCCGACGATTCATTTCGATGTGGACTACCGGGATAGCGAGGTCAAGCACATCGAGGTCATCAAGGACCACCTCATGACCCTGGGGCGAATCTTTGGCAAGGAAGGCCTCGCCCGCCAGAAAGCGGCTGAACTGGACGCCAAGGTCGAGGAGGCCAGGCGCATGACCCGGGGCCGTCTCGAGAAGGCGCTTGTCGTTCTGCACAACAACGGCGCCTTCAGTTCCTTTGGCGTGCATTCCCGTTACGGGTTCGTCTTCAATGCCCTGGGCGTGAAACCGGCCAGCCCGACTGTCGAGACCGGCCTGCATGGCCAGCCGATTTCCAGCGAATTCATCCAACAAGCCAACCCCGACATCATCTTCGTGGTGGACCGGACGGCCGTCATGGAGCGCCGTCCGGTCATGGACGCCGGGAGCATGGGCAACCCGCTGCTGCGCCAGACCAACGCCTGGAAGAACGGCCGTGTGGTCTTCGTTGATGCTGAAGCTTGGTACGTCACCGCCGCCAGCCCGACCTCTTTGAAACTCGTGATCGACGACGTCATCAAGGGCTATCAGCACTGATTTGTTCCAGGGCCTGTCCCTGGCCCTAAGCCAAAAACGTAATGATTCGTATTCGCCATAGCTTTCTCACTCGCAAGACGTGCTGAGAACCAACCCGATCTCAACTGAAAAGAGCTTGTAATGACCAAACGTCACCATCGCATCGCGCGATCTGCACAGCAGGCGGTGCGCCCCCAACCCGCCTTTGCCCTGAAGCGCGCCGCTGCCGTGCCGACGGTGCTGCTGGGGCTGACCGTGGGCGCCCTGGCCTTGGCCGCCCCGCCGGCACTCGCACAAAGCACCGGCCAGGCGGTGGACGCCCGGAGCCGCTTCAACGTGCCGACCGGCCCGCTGGGCGAGGCGCTCAAAGCCTATGCCGCTGCGGCCGGTGTCGAACTGACCGTGGATGCGAGCCTGCTCCAAGGCAGGAACAGCCAGGGGCTGTCCGGCAGCTACAGCGTGCGCGAGGGTTTCACCGAACTGCTACGCGGGCACGGTCTGCAGGCAGTGCGCGAGGCCAACGGCCGCTACACGCTAAGCCGGACGGCCCAACAGACGCAAAGCCCAGCCGCAGAAAGTGGGGTTACGTTGCCGGCGGTGACGGTACAGGCGAGCTCAGCGATCGACGCCTACGCCGGCGGGCAGGTGGCGTCCGGCAGCCGCGTGGGGCTGCTGGGCGACAAGGACTTCATGGAAACGCCGTTTTCCACCATCAGCTACACGGACAAGTTCATCGAAGACCGGCAGGCCAAGGACATCACCGACGTGATCGCCGCCACCGATCCCACGGTGTTCAGCAACGGCGTCACCGGCGCCTGGAGCGAGAACTACTCCATCCGCGGCTTCGCCTCCAACACCAGCGATATCACCATCGGCGGCCTGTTCGGCATGGCGCCGTACTACCGCACCACCCCCGAAATGTTCGAGCGTATCGAGGTATTGAAAGGCCCATCGGCCCTGCTCAATGGCATGCCTCCGGGCGGCTCGGTGGGCGGCACCGTCAATCTGGTGCCCAAGCGCGCGGGCGATGAGCCGCTGACGCGACTGACGGCGACCTACATGTCCAATGCGCAGTTCGGCGGACATGTGGACCTTGGGCGGCGCTTTGGTGAGAACAAGCAGTTCGGCATCCGCTTCAACGGGGTCTATCGGGATGGAGAGGGGGCCGTCAACCGGCAGGAGAAGAAAACCCAGTTCGCGTCCCTCGGGCTGGACTGGCGGGGCGAGCGCGCTCGCGTCTCTGCCGACCTCTACAGCAGCGATGACCGCGTGGACGGCGTGACCCGAGGCATCAATCTAGCCCCCGGCGTGGCAGTGCCCAAGCCACCCAGGCCCGAGACCCTGCTGAACCCGGATTGGTCCTTCGTCAACACCAGGGACAAGGGTGCGATCGTCCGCGGCGAATTCGACGTGAGCGAAAACCTGATGGCCTATGCAGCCTTCGGCACCAGCAGGACCAACTACAAGTACAACGGTACGATGTCGGCCCAGGTGCTCAACGCGGCGGGCGATGTTCGGCACAGCATGGGCCAACTGGCCTTCGATATTGAAAAGACATCGGGGGAAGCTGGATTGAAGGGCAAGTTCCAAACCGGCAGCGTCAAGCATCAATGGGCTTTAAACATCACGCACTACTCGGACACCGAAAGGGACTATGGCCGCAGATCGGTCCCGGGCGCGGACTGGACCACCAACATCTACAACCCGGTCTGGGGCCCAGCCGCCGGAATGCGTTGGCCGCCGACCCTCCACACGGAAACGCGCCTGACCAGCTACGGCGTAGCGGATACCCTGTCCTTTGCACAGGACAGGGTGCAACTGACGCTGGGCGTGCGTCACCAGGAAGTACTCACCGATACCTTCAGCCTCACGACCGGGGCGCGCAGTGCCCGCTATGACGCAAGCGCCATGACACCCGCGGCCGCGCTGCTGGTCAAAGCCACGAACCATATTTCCGTGTACGGCAATTACATTGAAGGGTTGAGCAAGGGTCAGACCGCGCCGGCAACTGCCGCCAATGCGGGAGAGCTGTTTCCGCCGTCCAAGACCAAGCAGAAGGAAATCGGCCTCAAGCTCGATCTCGGCGAATTCGCCCACACGCTCAGCTTGTATCAAATCGAGCGGCCAAGCAGCTATACCGACATTTCCACCAACGTCTTTTCCTTTGGCGGAGAGCAGCGCAACCGGGGTGTCGAGTGGGGCTTCTTTGGCTCGCCGCTGCGCGGCGTGCGCTTGATGGGTGGCATCGCCTATGTGGACCCCAAGCTCACCAAGACCGCCGGTGGCGTCAACCAGGGCAAGCAGGCGACCGGGGTGCCCAAGCTGCAAGGCAAGCTGGGCGTGGAGTGGGACACCTCCGCCGTGCCGGGCTTGACGCTGACCGCCAATGCGACCGCCGTATCCAAGCAATACATCAGTGCCGACAACTCGCTGTCGGTGCCGGGCCACACGGTGTATGACCTGGGCGCACGCTATGCTACCCAGGTCTCCAGCCATCCGCTGACCGTGCGGGCCAGCGTCAATAACGTGACAAACAAGGCCTATTGGGGCATGCCGCTGTTGTCCAGTTTGGCCCTGGGCGCCCCGCGCACCTTCATGCTCTCGGCCACGATGGACTTCTGAACGATGCGCGCGCATACGCGTCTGATGGCCGCGCCTGCTCGCGAGCCTATTGCAACGAGGGTGATGTCCCCGGCATGCCCTCCAGGGCGCTCTCGATCACCGCCTGAACCTCCAGCGCCCCTTGCAGGCGCCGGATAGCTGCATGCAGCTCTGCGGCCTGCGGCCAGGTCCGTTTCAGGTAGCTGAGCCACAGCTTGACGCGTCCGTGCTCGTGAGCGCATTCGTCATTGGCCTGCAGCTTCTTCAGGTAGCCGGCGATATGGCGGAGCACCGACGGCCATTCCTCGGCGCAGGGCGTTCTGTCCATCAGTCCGCGTATGCGCAAGGCCAGGAATGGATCCGACACGGCGCCCCGCCCGATCATCACGTCGGCACAGCCGCTGACGGCCCGGCATCGCTCCCAGTCCGCAACCGTCCAGACTTCGCCGTTGGCAACAACGGGCACGTCCACGGCGGCATCGATCCGAGCGATCCACTCCCAGTGTGCGGGAGGCCGGTAGCCATGATCGCGCGTCCTGGCATGCACGACGAGCGAGGCTGCGCCGCCTTCCGCCAGCGCCGTGGCGCAGTCGATCGCCAGCGCGGTATCGGACACGCCAAGCCGCATTTTGGCTGTCACGGCGATGTTCGCGGGCACTGCGGCGCGAACGGACAACACGATCCGGTTCAGCAGTTCCGGGTCCGCCAGCAGCATGGCCCCGCCACCGTGCCGGTTGACGACTTTGGCGGGACAGCCGAAATTCAGGTCGATGCCATGCGGCGACACGGTAGCTGCCTGGGCCGCATTGACCGCCAGCCACTCAGGATCGCTCCCGAGCAGCTGGATCACCATCGGCGTGCCGCTTGGAGTATGGCCGCCGTGAAGGATTTCGGGTGTGTCCCTCTCGTAGACACGCTCGGGAAGCAAAGAGCCCGTCACCCTGACGAACTCGGATACACATCCATCGTATCCTCCCGAGCCGGTCAGTACGTCGCGCAGCACGTAATCAGCAAGCCCCTCCATGGGGGCAAGAAACAGCCGGCTCATAGCAAAGCTGGCGGCGATGCCGGAAAACGAGAAAACGCCAAACCCACCGTCGGAACGGGCGTGGCCTCGGCGGCGAGCGCCTGGCGAAGGTCTTGGATTGCGGAGGGCATTGGGATTCGCGCTGTGCAGGCGAGTCCGCAGTATGAATCGCCACATTTGACAGGGGTAGCAGCCGCGGTGATTCCGCGCGTTACCCGAATATGCGTGATTTTAACCGATCGCCCCGATCAGCGAAGGAAGGTCATGCGTGCGCTGGGAATTCGCCTCCACGCCAGCCCGGCCTGAAGCCACTTTGCAGGAAAGGAGGCTGCCGGCGCCGCGAGGGTTCCATGCGTTCCCGGGGGATTGGGAACGCGCAACAGGCCGGCGAGGCGTGCGCCGGCTTATTTCTTGTCCGGCTGATTGAACGGGAACGTGCCAAACATGTTCTTGGCCTGGCTTTGCATCTGCTCCTGCATCTGCACAAACAGGTTCTTGCTCTGCTCGATGTAGTTGCTCATCATCCCTTGCATCATCGGGCCCTGCATGTTCATGAACTGGGACCACATATCGGGGCTGAACGGCTCGCCCGAGTACAGGCCCTTGGAGTTCTCGGCCAGCTTGCTCTGGATGTCGATGAAGGCCTGGATGTTCTTTTCCAGGTAGGTGCCCATCATGCCCTGCATCGCATGGCCGTAGTAGCGGATGATCTGCGACAGCATGGAGCTTGAGAACATCGGCACGCCGCCCGTCTCTTCTTCGAGAATGATCTGCAGGAGGATGCTGCGCGTGAGCTCGTCGCCGGACTTGGCGTCGATCACCTTGAAGTCTTCGGTATCCATCACGAGCTGCTTGACGTCGGCTAGCGTGATGTAGGTGCTGGTCTGCGTGTCGTAGAGCCGGCGGTTTGGATACTTCTTGATCAGTCGCTCTGCGCCTTTCTTGGTGGTAGCCATCGTGCTCTATCCTTTTATCGTCGCTGTTGCATGCTGCTGCACCGCATGCTGTGCGGTGCGCAAATCGGGACCGCCAGCGGGGGATACAACGTGTTGACCTGCAACGCATGATCTATTTTGGTGCGGGCTAGCCGCTGCCCTGATTCTATGCCCAACAAGGCACTATTGAAAGCCGGACCCGTTAAGGAAAACCCGCACGGGGCAAAGGATTGCGGGTGTTTGGGGCCCGCAATGCCGCGCCACGCCCGCGCGTTGGTGCGGTGCGGGGTGTGCGATGCAATATTGCTGCGGGGTGAGAGGCCTCCCGAGCGGCCGCGGAAATAAAAAAGGCCCTCGGCAGAGGACCTTCCCAAGACAAGAAACCATCCAGGAAAACCAGGGATGGCTTGCCGTTCATCACCCCATGTGCAGGCCGCCGTTCAGCGAGAAGTCCGCGCCCGTCGAGAAGCCCGACTCTTCGGACGCCAGCCACGCGCAGATCGAGGCAATTTCTTCCGGCGCGCCCAGGCGCTTGACCGGAATCGTGCCGACGATCTTGTCCAGCACGTCCTGGCGGATCGACTTGACCATATCGGTGGCGATATAGCCCGGCGACACCGTGTTCACGGTCACGCCCTTGGTCGCCACTTCCTGCGCCAACGCCATGGTGAAGCCGTGCAGGCCAGCCTTGGCGGTGGAGTAGTTGGTCTGGCCGAACTGGCCCTTCTGGCCGTTGACCGACGAGATGTTGACGATGCGGCCAAAGCCACGATCCGCCATGCCGTCGATGACCTGTTTGGTCACGTTGAACAGCGAGGTCAGGTTGGTGTCGATCACGGCATCCCAGTCGGCGCGCGTCATCTTGCGGAACACCACGTCGCGCGTGATGCCGGCGTTGTTGATCAGGATGTCGACCTCGCCCACTTCGGCCTTGACCTTGTCGAACGCGGCTTTGGTCGAATCCCAGTCGGCAACATTGCCTTCCGAGGCGACAAAATCGAAGCCCAGGGCCTTCTGCTGCTCGAGCCATTTTTCGCGGCGCGGCGAGTTGGGGCCGCAACCGGCCACGACCTTGTAGCCATCCTTGGCCAGACGCTGGCAGATGGCCGTTCCAATGCCACCCATGCCACCGGTTACGTATGCAATGCGCTGAGTCATATCTACTCCTTGATGGCTAGTTTTTATTGACGCCGGCAAGCGGGAAGCCCCCCGCGCCGGCACACCCCTCAGACCGGCCTGCGCGCTTGTTCGCTGCGGCAAGCCCGGCAAATCGTCACTTGCGTTCCACAGCCAGCGCCACACCCATGCCGCCGCCGATGCACAGCGAGGCCAGGCCCTTGTGGGCGTCGCGGCGCTTCATTTCGTGCAGCAGCGTGACCAGGATGCGGCAGCCCGACGCACCGATCGGGTGGCCAATCGCAATGGCGCCGCCATTGACGTTGACCTTGGACGTATCCCAGCCCATCTGCTTGTGCACGGCCAGGGCCTGGGCGGCGAAGGCTTCGTTGATTTCCATCAGGTCGAGCTCTTCCACGCTCCATCCGGCGCGCGACAGGCAGCGCTTGGACGCAGGCACCGGACCCATGCCCATCACCTTGGGATCGACACCGGCGGTGCCGTAGGCGCGGATCGTGGCCAGCGGGGTCAGGCCGAGTTCCTTGGCCTTGGCCGCCGACATGACCACCACCGCGGCGGCGCCGTCGTTCAGGCCCGAGGCGTTGGCAGCGGTCACGGAACCAGCCTTGTCGAAGGCCGGCTTGAGACCAGCGAGCGCATCTTGCGTGACGCCGTGGCGCACGAACTCATCGGTGGCGAACATCACCGGGTCGCCCTTGCGCTGGGGAATCGGCACCGGCACGATTTCTTCATCGAACTTGCCGGCCTTCTGCGCGGCTTCCGCCTTGTTCTGCGAACCGGCCGCGAACGCGTCCTGGGCTTCGCGCGTGATGCCGTATTCCTTGGCCACGTTCTCGGCGGTGACGCCCATGTGGTACTGGTTGTAGACGTCCCACAGGCCGTCCACGATCATGCTGTCGATCAGCTTGGCGTCGCCCATGCGGAAGCCATCGCGCGAGCCCGGCAGCACGTGTGGCGCGGCGCTCATGTTTTCCTGGCCACCGGCCACCACGATCTCGGCATCGCCCGCGGCAATCGCGTTGGCGGCCAGCATCACGGCCTTCAGGCCGGAGCCGCAGACCTTGTTGATGGTCATGGCCGGCACCATCACGGGCAGGCCAGCCTTCAGCGCTGCCTGGCGCGCCGGGTTCTGGCCGGAGCCGGCCGTCAGTACCTGGCCCATGATCACTTCGCTGACCTGCTCGGGCTTGACGCCGGCACGCTCAAGCGCAGCCTTGATGACGATGGCGCCCAGCTCAGGCGCGGGAATCTTGGCGAGCGAGCCGCCGAACTTGCCCACCGCGGTACGGGCAGCGGATACGATGACAATGTCAGTCATTGGGAGGTCCTCTCGAGTTGGATGCAAATAAGGGGTGAAAGAGGCCGGCCCCGCAGGGCGCCGGCCCGGACAAATCCTATGCCTTCGCCTTGACGTAGCGGCCCGGTGCCGGCTCGATCGCGCGGTAATCCTTGTTGCCGTAGTCGGTGGGGGCCGCCTTGCGCGCGCCGGCGTGCTTGGCCAGCCAGGCCGCCCAGTCCGGCCACCAGCTGCCGGCGTGCTCGGCGGCGCCGTCGAACCACTCCTGCGCCGAAGCCGGGAGCTTGTCGTTGGTCCAGTGGCTGCGCTTCTTCTTGGCCGGCGGGTTGATCACGCCGGCGATATGGCCCGACGCGCCCAGCACGAAACGCAGTTTGTTCTTGAGCAACGCGGTGGAAGCATAGGCCGACATCCAGGGTACGATGTGGTCTTCACGCGAGCCATAGATGTAAGTTGGCACGTCGATGCTGCCCAGGTCCACCGGCGCGTTGCACACGGTCAGCTTGCCCGGCACCTTGAGCTCGTTCTGCAAGTAGGTATGGCGCAGGTACCAGCAATACCAGGGGCCCGGCAGGTTGGTGGCGTCGCCGTTCCAGAACAGCAGGTCGAACGGGACCGGCGTATTGCCCTTCAGGTAGTTGTCGACGACATAGTTCCAGACCAGGTCGTTGGGACGCAGGAACGAGAACGTGTTGGCCAGTTCCACGCCACGCAGCAACGCGCAGGGCGTGCCCGCCGCGCCACCCAGCGTGTTTTCACGCAGCTTGACGTGGGCTTCGTCGACGAACACATCGAGCACGCCGGTATCGGCAAAATCGAGCAGCGTGGTCAGCAGCGTCAGGCTGGCGGCGGGATGCTCGCCGCGCTTGGCCAGCACCGCCAGCGCAGTGGAGACGATGGTGCCGCCCACGCAGAAGCCCAGCACGTTGATCTGGTCCTGGCCGCTGATCTCGCGCGTGACTTCGATGGCGCGGATGGCGGCATGTTCGATGTAGTCATCCCAGCTGAGCTCGGCCATCGAGGCATCCGGATTGCGCCAGGAAACCATGTAGACGGTATGGCCCTGCTCCACCATGTAGTGCACCAGCGAGGTCTGCGGCTGCAGGTCGAGGATGTAGTACTTGTTGATGCAAGGCGGCACAAGCAGCAGCGGGCGCGCAAACACCTTGTCGGTGACGGGCTTGTACTGAAGCAGCTGGAAATAGGCGTTCTCGTAGACCACCGCGCCCTCGGTCACGGCCACGTTGCGGCCCACTTCGAAGGCGGATTCGTCGGTCTGCGAGATCTTGCCGCGGCCAAGGTCGTCGAGCATGTTGCGCACGCCGGCCCGCAGCGATTCGCCGCCGGAGTCGATCAGCTTTTTCTGCGCCTCCGGATTGGTGGCGAGGAAATTGGCCGGCGACATGGCGTCGACCCATTGCGAGATCGCGAAACGGATACGCTGGCGGGTCTTGGCATCGGCTTCGACCGCGCCCGCCAGCTCATTCATGGCACGCGCATTGATCAGGTAGAAAGCGGCAGCGTAGTGAAACGCCGCGCTGCTGCGCCAGGCATCGCCGGAAAAGCGGCGATCAGCCAGGGCCGTGGCGGGATTGGCGCCGCCCTCGGCCATGCTTCGCCAGAGCGCGGTGAAGTCCTTCATGTAGCGTTGCTGGATGTCGGCCAGTTGATCGGGCGCGATTTTCACGCCCGCCATGGCGGAACCCTTCAATGCCTCGAAACCGGGGATAAATGGCATGCCAGGCATGCCCTGCTGGGTCGTCGCACCGTTAGCCTGTGCCTGACGGGACCATTCCAGCCATGTCGCTGGATCAAATGGCCCCGAAGCAAATGAAAACGGTTGGGACTTGTCTTCCTTGGTGGAAGCTGCCGCACCTTTGCCGGTTGCCATGATGTTTCGTCTCTCTGCCGTCACTTATTTGAAAGCTGGCTGGGCGGCGTACCACCACCGCGGGGCTCTCCCCCGCCGCCAGCCTCGGAACCGGCCCGCGCTGACGCCCTCGGCTGGTGACGTCATGCGGTATGCTTGCCGGACACGCCGCGCCGCGGACCTGAACGTCCCGGCGGAGCCTGCGAATGCCTGCCAGCACACTGCCTTGCAGTGCATTCGAGGCCATTGTTGCCTTGCAATGTTATGCCTGTCAATGCGGAAAAATGCGCGGACCGGCGCTAACGGCAAAATGCGCTCAGCGCGAACCTGCGAGCCTCCCTTTGGCGCCACTCCGGCCACGGGGCTAGCTTGCCCGAGAAGGATGACTTCCTGATGTACATCGTTGCAATCGGTTGGCTGTATGTGGTCCTGATGATGGCCATTACCGAGCATACCGTGGTCGCGGGACTGGCCACGTTCGTCTTTTACGGCCTGTTCCCCGTGGCGATCCTCGTGTACATCATGGGCACCCCGGGGCGCCTGCGCCGGCGCAAGGCAGAGGAAGCGAGGCAGGCGAAGAGCGCGCAAGCGCCCTCCGGCTCCGTGGAACCTGCAGAATCCGCGGGACAGGAACAGCCGCCTGCCCGGGATTGACGCTGGGAAAGTTTCAGGCGGCCAGCCAGACCAGGCTGGCCATGCGCCCTGTGACGCCGTCGCGCCGGTAGGAGTAGAAGCGCTGCGCATCGCCAACGGTGCAGGCGTTGCCGCCGTACACCGCGGTGCAGCCGGCGCGGGCCAGGCGGATGCGGGCCAGCGTGTAGATATCGGCGAAGTACTTGCCGCCTGCGCCGGCGCGGAAGGCAAGATCCACCTGCGCCATCTCGTCAGGCCGCGCCTGGGCCAGGAACGCCTGCCGGACTTCGGCGCCAACCTCGAAGGCATCCGGGCCGATCGCCGGCCCGAGCCAGGCCAGCCACTGCGCCTGCGCGCCAACCTGCTTGCCCATACGCGCCAGGGTTGCCTCGATCACGCCGCCACACAGCCCTCGCCAGCCGGCGTGCGCGGCGCCAACCACGGTGCCGGCACGGTCGCACAGCAGCACGGGCAGGCAATCGGCGGTCATCACGGCGCAGACCCGGCCAGCGGTCGTGGCAATGCTGGCGTCCGCCTGCGGAGCCACGCCATCGGCGGCAAACTGGTCCTCGGTGGCGATCGCGCAGCCGTGCACCTGCTCTAGCCAGCCGGGCACGGCCGGCAGCCGCGCGGCCAGCCGTGCGCGGTTGGCCGCGACCGCGGCGGCTTCGTCGCCCACATGGGTGCCAAGGTTCAGCCCGCCCGGGCTGCCGTCAGCCAGGCCGTAGGGGGCCTCGCTGACGCCGCCCTGGCGGGTGGTGGACAACGCGCGCACCCGCGCCGGAGCCGGCCAGTCCGGGACTAGCCAAGGCGCCTCAGTCGTCATCGCCGTATTCCCATGCGCCGTCCTCGCCTTCGGTCCAGCCGTCGTCCTCCTCTTCGTCGTCGGCACGGTCAAAGTCGAGCGCCTCGATCAGCGCCTGCAAGTCATCGGGCGGCTGCGCTTCCCAAGATACGAGCTTGCCGGTGGCCGGGTGCACCAGCCCAAGCCGGAAGGCGTGGAGCGCCTGGCGCGCCAGCGGCACCGGCAGCGGTGCCTTGATGGCCGGACGCTGGCCGCGCTGGGTGGCGGCGCGGTGATAGACCGGGTCGCCCACCATCGGATGGCCGATCGACTCGAAGTGGACGCGAATCTGGTGGGTGCGGCCGGTTTCGAGCTGGCACATCACCATGGAAACATGGCCGCGCCCGAGCGGCACCGTGCCAAGGGTACGGAAATGGGTGCGCGAGGGCTTGCCGCTGTTGGTGAGCACGATCGCCATGCGGATCCGCTCGCGCGGATCACGGCCGATCGGCGCGTCGATCGTGCCGGACTCGGGCGTCACGCCCCACACCAGCGCCAGGTAGCTGCGCTTGACAGTACGCGCCTGCAGCTGGCGCACCAGGTCGGTCTGGGCGGTCAGCGTGCGGGCCACCACCATCAGCCCCGACGTTTCCTTGTCGAGCCGGTGGACGATGCCCGCGCGCGGCAGGCTTGCAGCCTCCGGGTAGCGGTGCAGCAGGCCGTTTAGCACCGTGCCGCCCCAGTTGCCGGCGGCAGGATGCACCACCAGGCCGGCGGGCTTGTCGATGACCAGCAGCGTGGCGTCCTCGTACACGACGTTGAGCGGCACGTCTTCGGCCACGAAGGCGCGCGATTCTGCCGCCGCCTGCGGACGGACCACGACGCGTTCGCCCATCTGCACGGAGGACTTGGAGCGGCGCACCTCGCCGTCGACCAGCACCGCCCCGTTCTCGATCCATTGCTGCAGGCGGCTGCGCGAGAAGCCGCTGAGGTGGCGTGCCAACAACTTGTCGAGGCGCTCGCCGTGTGATGCACCATCGACTTCGATCTCTACCGGCTGCATTTCCAATTCGATTGGAGATGCCTCCGCTCCTGCCTCCAGGCCGCCTAGCGCGGCCACATCGGTCAGGTCTTCCAGGTCCTCCACCTCGTTCAAGATGTCGGTTGAATCGGCAGCTTGCTGCTCGATGCCCTTGGCGGCGGTTTCCGACAAGGGGCTTGGGCTATAATGCTTGACGCTATTTTTCATCCGGGATACGTTGCCCATGCAATTGATGAGCATGAAGCGCGCCAGCTGGCGCGCAAGAATTGGAGCGATTCTGCTCGCAGGCGGCTGCGTCATGCTATCGGCGTGCGGCCTGCTGTCGGATCAACCAGACGAAACTGCCGGCTGGTCGGCTAACAAATTATATTCGGAAGCCAAGGACGCACTAGATTCCGGCGACTTTACCCGAGCTGTGAAGCTGTACGAGAAGCTTGAGGGACGTTATCCCTTCGGCCGTTTCGCCCAGCAGGCACAGATCGATACCGCCTACGCCAACTACAAGGACGGCGAAACCGCCGCCGCGCTTGCCTCGGTCGACCGCTTCATCCAGTTGCATCCGAATCACCCGAACGTGGATTATGCCTATTACCTGAAGGGCCTGATCAACTTCAATGACAATTTGGGCTGGCTCGGCCGTTTTTCCGGTCAGGACCTGAGCGAGCGTGACCCCAAGGCCGCGCGCGCTGCTTATGACGCCTTCAACACGCTGGTCACGCGCTTCCCGGACAGCAAGTACACGACGGACGCTGCCGCGCGCATGCAATACATCGTGAACTCGCTGGCCCAGCACGAGGTCCATGCGGCACGTTACTACTACCGCCGTGGCGCCTACCTGGCTGCGGCAAACCGGGCCCAGCAGGCGCTCAAGGACTATGACGGCGCACCGGCCAACGAGGAAGCGCTGTACATCATGATCCGCTCGTACGATTCGCTGGGCATGAAGGACTTGCGCGACGATACCGCCCGCGTGATGGAAAAGAACTTCCCCAACAGCGATTACATCAAGTACGGGGAACGCCGCAAGGACAAGTCCTGGTGGGAAGTGTTCTGAACGTCAGGCACCGCGCTTGAGTGCGCTGGCAACAAAAAACCCGATCGGAAGATCGGGTTTTTTGTTTGTTGGCCGCCGCCCGCGCCAGGCGGTCAATCGGGTGCGGCTTCCCCTCCGGCGTCGTCGGCCGCCGGCGCGCTTTCGCCATTGCGCAGCGACTCCAGGAAGTGCACCACCGTCTCGGCCTCGCGCGTGCGCTTGAAGGGCGGCAGGCTCTGCCAGATCTGGCGGCCGTAGGGCTTCTCCACCAGCCTGGTATCGCAGATCACCAGCACGCCACGGTCGGATTCCGAGCGGATCAGCCGCCCCGCGCCCTGCTTGAGCGTGATCACGGCATGCGGCAGCTGATGCACGGCGAACGGGCTCAGGCCCTTCTTTTGCAGTACTTCCATGCGCGCCGCCAGCACCGGGTCGTCGGGCGGGGCGAACGGCAGCTTGTCGATGATGACCAGCGAGAGCGCCTCGCCGCGCACGTCGACGCCTTCCCAGAAGCTCTGGCTGCCCACCAGCACCGCATTGCCAAGCTCGCGGAAGCGATCCAGCAATTCGGTACGGCTGGCCTGGCCCTGCACCAGCAAGGGCAGTTCCAGGCCGCGTTCGGCAAAGGCCTCGTAAAGCAGGTCGGAGGCACGTTGCACTGCCCGCAGCGTGGTGCACAACAGGAAAGCGCGGCCGCCGGCGGCCTCGATCAGCGGCAGCGCGGTCTGCACCACGGCGTCGGTGAACTGCGGCGACTGCGGCGCCGGCAGGTCGCGCGGCACGTAGAGCAGGCCCTGGGTGGCGTAGTCGAACGGACTGGGCAACGTCAGCGACTTGTCTTTGTCCAGGCCAAGCTGGGCCGCATAGTGCGTGAAATTGCCCTTCACGGATAGCGTAGCCGAGGTGAAGATCCAGGCGCGAGGGTGCCCTTCGCGCTGGCGCGTGAAGATCGGCGCGATCGACAGTGGCGTGCGGTGCAACTGTACGGTCTGGGAGAACACCTCGACCCAGCGCACGGTTTCCGGCCCGAAGGCCGCGCTGGCCGGGGACTTTTCATCGCCCTCGACTGCGGCGGGCGGTGGCACCGCCTTGGCATCGTTGCGCCAGGCGGCCAGGCGCTGGTCGAGCTCCACCGCGCGGCGATGGCACTGCTCCAATGACTCGGCGCGTTCGGCCTGGCTTTCCAGCAGGGTCACGAATTCCGACAGCGCGGTTTCGAGCGCATCCAGCGTCTCGAAGAATGGCTTGCCGATGCGGGGATCCGCCTCGATCTGGCTCACCGCCAGGCGGGAATTGTCCCGGGTGAAGGCCAGGCGCAGGTCCCGCGCGGCGCGCTCCAGGGGGGCCGCGATCCGCACCCAGTCGGCGGCGTCCCGCGCGTGCGAGAGGCCCTCGGCCACGGTGTCCCGCGCCAGCTCCAGCAACTGGCTGGTGGACAGGCTCTCGCCGAAGAATAGCGTCGCCGTATCGGGCAACTGGTGCGCTTCGTCGAAGATCACCGTATTGGCCGCTGGCAGCAGCTCGGCCATGCCCGTGTCACGCAGCACCACGTCGGCAAAGAACAGGTGGTGGTTGACTACCACGATGTCCGCCTGCTGTGCTTCCTTGCGGGCGCGCATCACAAAGCACTCTTTGTAGCTCGGGCACTCCGTGCCCATGCAGTTGTCGCGGGTCGAGGTAACCAGCTGCCAGACCGGCGCGTTTTCCGGCACCGAGGCCAGCTCGCCCTTGTCGCCCGACGACGTGACCTTGGCAAAGCGGGCGATCTCGCGCAGCCAGGCGGCATCCTGGCGCGAAGCCAGGCGGCCCTGGATCTCGGCCCGCTCCAGGTGGTAATGGCAGAGGTAGTTGGCCCGCCCCTTTAGCAGCGCCACCGACACCGGCACGTTGAGCGCTTTACGCACCGTGGGGATATCGCGAAGGAAAAGCTGGTCCTGCAGGTTCTTGGTGCCGGTGGAGAGGATCACCTTGCCGCCCCACAGCATGGCCGGAACCAGGTAGGCGAAGGTCTTGCCCGTGCCCGTGCCGGCCTCGACGATGACCGTGTCTGCGCGCTCGATCGCCCCGGCCACGGCGGCAGCCATCTGCTCTTGCGCCGCGCGCGGGCGATAGCCTTCGATGCCGGTGGCCAGTGTCCCGGTCTCGGCAAAGATAGTGGCCAGTTGAGCGGCGTGCGAAGCCGCCGTACCGGACGGCCCGGCAGCGCTGGCCGCCGGTGCTTCGGGCGAGTCAGGCGTGTCGGGCGTAGCGGCTTGATCAGACGGATCTGACGTTACGTTGGCGGCGGGCAGGTCTTCGGAGTCGGGCAAGGCGAGGCTTTTTGGCGAGCCACTTCAAGAGCGGCCCGGGGCAAGGGGAATCGGGGAATCAGGCGGGCACGTCCGGCTCGAGCTGAAGCTGTAGCAAGGTAATCGCGTCCTTGAGCTTGAGACGGCGCTTTTTCAGTCGGCGCAGTTGCAGCTCATCGTGCGCGGCATCAGCCGCCATGCGGTCGATCAGGTAATCGAGATCGCGATGCTCGATCTGCAACTCCATGATCTGTCGCGATAAGGTATTCAGGTTGCGGTCCATGGGCTCCCCCGCTCAAAGCCGGCGCTGGGCGCCGGCGGGCCGGTACGGCAAATGACGTGGGCGCGGCCAGATGCATCGCGCCGACGTCTGGCACCGGCTATTGTCGCCGGTATTGCCCCCGGCTGTGGGCGCGGCGCTTAGCCGCTCAGAAACCGAAGGGACGTGGCGCGGACGCCTGACCCTGCTGCTCCTTGGCCTTGGCACGACGCTCGTCGACGTCTTTCTGCCGTTGCTCGGCGTCACGCTGCTTTTGCTCGTAAGCCTTGACATTTTCCTGCCGCTGCTTGGCTTGCTGCGCGCCCTGCTCCTGGGCGGCCTTGACGCGGGCATCGAAGTCGGCCTGCTTCTTGTCGTAGGCCTGGGCATTGGCGGCGCGCTGCGGCGCATCGGCCTCATGCTGCGCATCGCGCAGTTTCTGCTCTTGCTGCTTGCGCTCGTAGCTTTCGCGGCTGGCGCGCTCGTTGGCGTCGCGGCTGGGCTGTTCCGCTTCGTACTGGGCGCGCTGGATCGCCTGTTGCCGGTCACGCTCGGCCGCCTTGAATGCGCGCTCAGCGTCACCGACCTCAAGCTCCCGCTTGCGCAGCACCTGCAACTCGGCACGCTGCGCGTCCTTGGCCTTGTCGATGCAATGCGTGACAAAGAACTTGTTGTAGCAATCGTGCTCGGCCGTGCCATAGCGATAGGTGGTCCAGGCGCGCGAGTCGCTGATGGCCTTGCGCTCCGCGGCGAAATCCCGGGGCGGCGTTTGCGCCGCGCCGGCAGCGGCAGGAGGCTGCGCGGCACCAGGGGCCGCCTGCGCCTGGCCGAGCGTTGGCAGGAACAACGCCGCCAGGCCAGTGGCAAGCACGGCAAGCCGCACCTGCGCAGGCAGGAAGCGGGCCGCGCGGAGCACAGCCGGAGTGGCGAGGCGGTCGGGGAACGCGGCCGCAAAGGCGGTCGGATGTGGCTTGACGATCATGCTTGGATTCTAACATCCGCCCTGCCGGTTGCCGTGCTTGTTGCCACGCTTGTTGACATACGGGCGGGCCGGCATCCCGGCGCGGCGCCACCGCCCCCGCGGGCACCCCGGGGCCACGCAGGCAGCCCCACTCCCAAGCGCCTCGCCGCGTGGCGGCAAGCTTGTGGCAAAATGCCCCGCTTTCGACCGACTGTTTTCCTGATGTCCACTCTGCCAGCTTCCGTCATGCAAAAGATCGTGTCGCTCATCGCGGCCGAACTGTCCGTCCAACCCCGCCAGGTGGCGGCGGCCGTAGAACTGCTCGACGAAGGCGCGACCGTGCCGTTCATTGCGCGCTACCGTAAGGAAGTGACCGGCAACCTGGACGACACGCATCTGCGTAATCTGGAAGAACGCCTGCTCTATCTGCGCGAGATGGAAGAGCGCCGCGCCACCATCCTCGCCTCGATCGAGGAACAGGGCAAGCTGACGCCCGAGCTGCGCGCAGCCGTCGAAGGCGCGGAGACCAAGCAGGTCCTGGAAGACCTTTACCTGCCCTACAAGCCCAAACGCCGCACCCGCGCCCAGATCGCGCGCGAATGCGGGCTGGAACCGCTGGCGCTGGCGCTGCTGGCCGACCCCACGCTGGACCCGCAGGCCGAGGCCGCCAAGTACGTCAACGGCAACCCCACCGCCGAGGGCGGCGTGCCGGACGTCAAGGCCGCGCTGGATGGCGCGCGCGACATCCTGTCGGAACAGTTTGGCGAAACCGCCGAGCTGCTCGGCAAAGTACGCGAGCACCTGTGGAGCCATGGCCTGGTCACCTCCTCTGTGATGGAAGGCAAGGAAGGCGCGGAAGAAGAGAAATTCCGCGATTACTACGAATACAGCGAAACCATTCGCACCATTCCGTCCCACCGCGCGCTGGCGCTGTTCCGCGGCCGCAATGCGGGCGTGCTGATGGTCAAGCTCGGTCTGGGCGAGGAACAGGACGCGATGGTGCCGCACCCGTGCGAAGGCATGATCGCGCGCCATGTCGGCATCCAGAACCAGAACCGCCCGGCTGACAAGTGGCTGGCCGATGTCTGCCGCTGGTGCTGGCGCGTCAAGGTGCAGCCGCACCTGGAAACCGAGCTGCTGACCCAGCTGCGTGAAACCGCGGAAAGTGAAGCCATCAAGGTGTTCGGCCGCAACCTGCACGAACTGCTGTTGGCCGCGCCGGCGGGTCCGAAGTCCGTGATGGGCATCGACCCGGGCATCCGCACCGGCTGCAAGGTGGCCGTGGTCGACGCCACCGGCAAGCTGATCGACACCGCCACCATCTACCCGCACGAGCCGCGCCGCGACTGGAACGGCTCGCTCGCCACGCTGGCGCGCATGG
Source organism: Cupriavidus sp. GW822-FHT03E04 (assembly GCF_058801495.1). NCBI lineage: Bacteria > Pseudomonadati > Pseudomonadota > Betaproteobacteria > Burkholderiales > Burkholderiaceae > Cupriavidus > Cupriavidus sp. GW822-FHT03E04. Next base: position 119,916 of record NZ_JBXANI010000019.1, on the reverse strand, counting down.
CCAAGCAGCACAATGTCATGCTGGTTTCGATCGGCAACGGCACCGCCAGCCGCGAAACCGACAAGCTGGTGCTGGACCTGATGAAGGCATTGCCCGAAGCCAAGCTGACCAAGATCGTGGTCAGCGAAGCCGGCGCCTCGGTGTACTCGGCATCGGAGCTGGCCGCCAAGGAATTCCCGGACCTCGACGTGTCGATTCGCGGCGCGGTCTCGATTGCGCGGCGCCTGCAGGATCCGCTGGCGGAACTCGTCAAGATCGATCCCAAGTCGATCGGCGTGGGCCAGTACCAGCATGACGTGAACCAGCGCGAGCTGGCCCGCGCGCTGGACGCCGTGGTGGAGGATTGCGTGAACGCCGTGGGCGTGGACGTGAATACCGCCTCGGCCCCGCTGCTGGCCCGCGTGTCCGGCCTGAACACGGTGCTGGCGCGCAATATCGTCGAGTACCGCGATGCCAACGGGGCCTTCCCCAATCGCGCTGCGCTGAAGAAGGTGCCGCGACTGGGTGACAAGACGTTCGAGCAGGCCGCGGGCTTCCTGCGCGTCAACGATGGCGACAACCCGCTGGACCGCTCCTCGGTCCACCCGGAAGCCTACCCGGTGGTCAAGCGGATCCTCGACCAGATCAAGAAGGGCCTGCCGGAAGTGATGGGCAATCGCGAAGCGCTGCGTGGCCTCTCGCCGACATCCTTCACGGATGAGACCTTCGGCCTGCCGACCGTGCGCGACATCCTGTCCGAACTGGAAAAGCCCGGCCGCGACCCGCGCCCCGAGTTCAAGACCGCCACCTTCCAGGACGGCGTGGAAGACATCAAGCACCTGCAGCCGGGCATGGTGCTCGAAGGCGTGGTCACCAACGTTGCCGCGTTTGGCGCGTTCGTCGATATCGGCGTGCATCAGGACGGACTGGTCCATATCTCCGCCCTGTCCACCAAGTTCATCAAGGATGCGCACGAGGCGGTCAAGGCTGGCCAGATCGTCAAGGTCAAGGTGATGGAAGTGGACGTCAAGCGCAACCGCATTGGCCTGACCATGCGGCTGGACGACGAACCCGGCCAGGGCCCGGTCCGCGCGGGCCAGACCGACCGCGGCAACGCGCCGCGCCAGGGTCAGGGCCAGCGGCCCGGCCAGGGCAAGGGGTTCGGCGGCAATCAGCGCCGCGATGAACCGTCAGGCGCCATGGCGGCAGCCTTCGCCAAGCTCAAGCGCTGAGCCTCGCGGGACCGACGTAAAAAAGCCCCTGTGCCATGTGCACAGGGGCTTTTTTACTATCTGCGGGCCAGTGAGGCTATCCCGGCCGCTACTGCGGCATGCGAGCCGGGGGGGAGTGCCGTCAGATTTCCACCTTGGTTCCAAGCTCAACTACACGGTTGGCTGGAATCTGGAAGAAGTCCGAGGGCTTGGCACCGTTCTGATGCATCCACGCGAACAGGCTTTCACGCCACATCGACATGCCCGGCAGCTTCGACGGAATCACCGATTCGCGGGCGATGAAGAACGAGGTTTCCATCAGCTCGAACTGCATGTTGAGCTTGCGCTGGGCCAGATCCAGCACCCGCTGCACATCCGGCGTTTCCTTGAAACCGTACTCGGACTTGAGGATGAACACGCCGCCGCCAAGATCCTTGCAGGTCAGGCGATGGTCATCGTCCACATAGGGCACGTCGCGCGTGACGAAGCTCAGGAACACCACGCGCTCATGCAGCACGCGGTTGTGCTTGAGGTTGTGAAGCAGCGAAACCGGTACGGACTCGGTGTTGCCGGTCAGGAACACGGCCGTGCCTTCGACCCGATGCGGCGGGTGCGCCAGCAGGCCACCGATAAACGGCTCGAGCGGAATGCCATCTTCCAGGCTGCGTGCGCGCAGCAGCTTGCGCCCGCTGTGCCAGGTCATCAGCAGGAAGAAGGCGGTGCCGCCCATCAGCAGCGGGAACCAGCCGCCCTCGGCGATCTTGAGCAGGTTGGCCGAGAAAAACGCCAGGTCAACCAGCAGGAAGGTCAGGCCGATCAGGGTCACCAGGATCGGGTTCCACTTCCACACGTTGCGCATGACCACGGCGGCCAGGAACGTGGTGATCACCATGGTGGTCGTCACCGCGATACCGTAGGCGGCCGCCAGGTTGTCGGACTTCTTGAAGGCCACCACCACGATCACCACCAGCACCAGCAGGAGCCAGTTGATGACCGGCAGGTAGATCTGGCCGATTTCAGCGTCCGAGGTATAGCGGATGCGCATGCGCGGCACAAAGCCCAGCTGGATAGCCTGGCTGGTCAGCGAGAAAGCACCGGAGATGACAGCCTGCGAGGCGATCACCGTGGCAAAGGTGGCCAGCAACACCATCGGCAGCAGCAAGGGTTGCGGCACCATCAGGTAAAACGGGTTGCTGATGGCTTCGGGGTTCTGCAGCAGCATCGCGCCCTGCCCGAAGTAGTTCAGCATCAGGCAAGGCATCACCACCGCGAACCAGCCCGTGCGGATCGGCCGGATGCCAAAGTGACCCATATCGGCGTACAGCGCTTCCGCGCCGGTCAGCACCAGGAACACCGAGCCAAGCACCACAAAGGCCTGCAGCGAATGCTCCATCAGGAAGGTGACCGCGTAGTACGGGTTGACCGCCATCAGGATCGAGGGCACATGCATCATGTGGTAGGCGCCCAGCGCGCCTAGCGCGGCGAACCACACCATCATGATGGGCCCGAACAGCTTGCCCACCGCGGCGGTGCCGCTGCGCTGGATCATGAACAAGGCCACCAGGATCACCAGCGTGATCGGTATGACGAAGTGCGACAGCCCGGGCGCGGCGATCTCCAGGCCCTCCACCGCGGACAGGACCGAGATCGCCGGGGTGATCACCGCGTCGCCATAGAACATGCAGGCGCCGAAGATGCCGAACATCATCAGCAGCTTTGCCATGCGCGAGCGCGGTGCCGCGGTACGCAGCGCCAGCGCCATCAGGGCCAGGATGCCACCCTCGCCGTCGTTGTCGGCGCGCATGACGAACATCACGTACTTGAGCGAAACCACGATGATCATCGCCCAGAACAACATGGAGATGATCCCCATGACGGCGGCGTCGCTAAATGGGATGCCGTGCTCGGTGCTGAAGCACTCCTTCAGGGCGTACAACGGGCTGGTACCGATATCGCCGAAGACGACGCCGATCGCCCCGATCACCAGCGCACGCTTGCTGGGACTTTCGACGAAATAATGACTGGATGCGGGCTGGGTCATGGATAAGGGTAAGGTTGAAAGGCTCGCGCAACGGCATCGGCGCACGGATATGTGCGCCTGAGATGGCGCAACGGCACCGCGCCGCTATTGCATTGCACAAACGCGCGCCATTCTAGATGAAGTGCCGGGTGACGACCACTAGGGAGCATCCCGCCTTGAGGAACCTGCCTCGTGCTGGTGACGTGGCAAGCATGCGAGGGAAGTCCCGCCCGGTCAAGCGCTTGCGCGGGGTGGACCACCAAATCGCCCACGAATAGGGGGATACGCACGTTGCTGCACCGCCACAAACTGTGCACATTTAGTCACAATTGAACATGGATCGTGTGCGGATCAAACGCCAAGATAGCGATCCAGCAAGCCGGGTTGCACCGCCAGTTCGGCCGCAGGCCCGTTCATGACGACCATGCCCTTCTCCAGCACCACCACGCGATCGGCATTGGCCAGCACCGTGCGGTAGTTGCGATCCACCACCACGGATGCAATGCCGGTGGCGCGCACGGTGGCAATGACCTGCCAGATCTCGGCGACAATGCGTGGCGCCAGGCCTTCGGTCGCCTCATCGAGGATCAGGCAGTCCGGGTTGGTCATCAGGGCCCTGCCGATCGACAGCATCTGCTGCTCGCCGCCGGACAGTTGCTGCCCACCGTGGCCAAGGCGCTCCTTGAGGCGCGGGAACAGGTCCAGCACCCTTGCCTCGTCCCAGTCCATCCGGCCAGACGGCCCTTTGCGCGCCGCCATCAAGAGGTTCTCGCGCACTGAGAGATTGGGGAAGATGCCCCGTCCTTCGGGCACATAGGCCACGCCCAGGCGTGCCACTTCATACGGCTGCGCACGGGAGACGTCGCGCCCGCCGGCGAGGATGGTGCCCTCGCGCTGCCGCACATGGCCCAGGAGAGTACGCAGCAGCGTGCTCTTGCCCATGCCGTTGCGCCCCAGCAAGCCCACGGTCTCGCCCGTGCCGACGCTGAAATCGATCCCGCGCAGGACGTGGCTGCTGCCATACCAGGCATGGACGCCGCGTGCGGCAATCATCTCGCTTGGCGCGCTCATGCTGCCTGCTCCCTATGCAGGGCCGCCTGGTGGGAGGCTGCCCCCTCCTCGTCCTTCTCAGCCTCCTCGCCCAGGTAAGCCTGCTGGACTTCGCGATTGACGCGGATCGCTTCGGGATCGCCAGAGGCGATCACAGTGCCGTTGACCATCACCGTGATCCGGTCCGCCACGGAGAACACCGCCTCCATGTCGTGCTCGACCAGCAGCACCGCGTGGCCATCGCGCAGCGAACGCAGCAGCGCAAGCATGCGTGCCGACTCCTCCGCGCCCATGCCGGCCAAAGGCTCATCCAGCAGCAGCACGGTGGGCTGGGTGGCCAGGCACATCGCCACCTCGAGCTGGCGCTTCTGGCCATGCGACAGCGCCGTGGCAACGGTATCCGCGCAGCCTGCCAGGCCGGCGCACTCCAAGGCTTCGTCGCCCAGCGCGCGGCTGGTGCGGCATCGCTGCGCGCCCTCCCACAGCCGCCAGGCCCGCTGCGCGCGCGACTGTGCCGCCAAGCGGCAGTTCTCGCGCACCGTCAGCGGCAGGAAGATATTGTTGCGCTGGTAGCTGCGGCCCACGCCTTCGCGCGCCAGGCGCGGCTGCGACCAGCCGGTCACGTCGCGCCCCTGCAATTGCAGCGCGCCAGACGATGGCGGCAGCTCGCCCGACAACATATTGATCAGCGTGGACTTGCCCGCGCCATTGGTGCCGATCACCGCGTGGATCTCATGCAAGGCCAGGTCCAGGTCCACGTCGCCCACCGCGGTGAGGCCGCCAAAGCGGCGAGTCAGCTTGCGGGCCGACAGGACCGGCGCAGGTACGACAGGTACAGGTGCGTTCATCGTGATCCTCCTTGGCGCCGGCGCGCGGCACCACGGGCCAGGCTGATCAGCCCATGCGGCAGCAAAGCCACCGCCAGGATGACAAAGCCGCCCATCAGCAACTGCCAGTGCTTGGTCAGCGTGCTGAACCACTCCGCGAGCAAGACGAAGGAGAAGGCCCCCAGCACCGCGCCCGCCAGGCTGCCGGCCCCGCCCAGGATCACCATCAGCATGGCGTTGCCGGACTGGTGCCAGGATGCGATCTCCGGATTGACGAAGCCGTACTGGATGGCATACAGGTAGCCGGCCAGGCCGGCAAAGGTGCCGGCCACCACGAAGGCGCCAAGCTGGTAGCGATAGGTGGCATAACCGGCAGCACGCATGCGCTGCTCGTTATGCTTGATGCCCACCAGCGCATGGCCGAAGCGCGAGCGCAGCACCACCGCCAGCCCGGCCACCGTGAGCACCAGCGCGCCAAGCACCAGCCAGTAGAAATGCGTGACGTCGTTGACGTCGAACGGGTGCGCCCCCAACAAGCCGAACTCCGGTCGGAAATAGATATAGGTACCGTCGCTGCCGCCCGCGATCTTGGTGTCGTGAAAGACGAAATACACCATCTGCGCGAATGCCAGCGTGACCATGATGAAATAGATGCCACGCGTGCGCAGCACCAGCGCGCCCACCACCAGCGCCAGCAGCGCGGCCGCGCCAAGCGCGCCCATCAGCAAAAGCCAGCCGTTGCCCGGACCGGCCTGCGGCGCCATCATCGCGGTGGCGTAGGCGGCCATGGCAAAGTAAGCCGCATGGCCCAAGCTGACCAGCCCGGTGTAGCCGATCAGCAACTGCAGCGACAGCGCGAAGATGGCCATGATCATGACCTTGCTGACCAGCTCGATGTAAAAACGCTGCCCGTCCGAGTTCAGCAGTAGCGGCAGCACTGCCAGCACCGCAAACGCGGCCAGCCAGCCCAGGCCGCCCAGCCAGGGCATGGGCTGGCTGCGCGCGCGCGCCGGCCCCTCCAATGCATTGGTATCGCTTGGCATATCCCTACCCCGCCTTGAACAAGCCCTGGGGTTTCCAGAGCAGGATGAGTGCCATCAGCAGGTAGACCAGCACGCCGGAGGCCTCCTGCCAGAACACCTTGCCGAACGTATCGACGAAACCCAGCAGCAGCGAGGCCACCATGGCCCCCTTGACCGAGCCGATGCCACCGATCACCACCACCACGAAGCACACGATCAGCACCTGGCTGCCCATGCCCGGATAGACCGAGGACACCGGCGCGGCGATCATGCCGGCCAGCACCGCCAGGGCCACGCCCAGCGCAAACACGAAGCGGTACAGCACCGTGACGTTGATGCCCAGCGACTGCACCATCTCGCGATTGGTGGCGCCGGCGCGAATCATCATGCCAAGGCGCGTGCGGCGGATGACCAGGTACATGGCCGCGGCCACCAGCAGGCAGATCGCGGAGATAAACAGGCGATAGACCGGATAGGTCATGTCATTGCCGATCGGCAGGGCCCAGTCGAGCATGGCCGGCACGGTCACGCCATGTACGTCGTCGTCCACCAGGATGCTGCGCAGTTCCTCGAACACAAGGATGAGCCCGTAGGTCATCAGCACCTGCTGCAGATGCTCGCGCTCGTAGAGATAGCTGAAGAACACCCACTCCAGCACGTAGCCGAACGCCACCGCCAGCACGATGCCCAGCGGAATGGCGATCAGCAGGCTGCCGGTCAGCCCGGCCAGCGTGAAAGCCAGGTAGGCGCCCAGCATGTAGAAGCTGCCGTGGGCGAGGTTGATCACGCCCATGATGCCGAAGATCAACGTCAGGCCGCTCGCGACAAGAAAGAGCAATAGGCCGTACTGGATGCTATTGAGGCACTGAATGAAGAAGGAAACGATATCCATGGATATCCATGCGGCAAAGCGGCAACTCGGTTGCGGTATGCGGCCCGGCTGGCGCCGGGCCGGACTTCGGCACGGCGCCTTGGCGGCGGCGGGCCACGGCGACTACCCGCTCAGAGCCGGCAGCCGCGCGCCGGATCGGCCAACGCCTTCACTGCAACGGCGCCCAGCTTGTTCTCCCGGCCATCGACTTTGCGCAGGTAGAAATCCTGCACCGGATTGTGGGCCTTCGAGAGCGTGAAAGTCCCGCGCGGGCTATCGACCTTGGTCTGCTCCATCGCCTTGATGACCTCGGCCTTCTTGCTCATGTCGCCCTTGACCGCGCCGGCGCCTGCGGCCAGCAACTGCGCGGCGTCGTAGCCCTGCACGGCGTACACGTCGGGCTGCAGCTTGTAGGCCTTGGCGTATTCCAGGCGGAAGCTCTTGTCGCGCGGGTTGGGCAGGCCATCGGCATAGTGCAGCGTGGTTTCGATGCCTTGCGCCGCGGCGCCCTGTGCTTCCAGCGTGCCGTCGGTGAGGAAGCCCGACGCGTAGAGCGGAATCTTGTCCTTGAGGCCCGCCGCGGCCCAGTCCTTGACGAATTTCACGGCGCCGCCGCCGGCGAAGAACACGAAGACCGCATCGGGCTTGATCGATGCGACCTCGGTGATCAACGCCTGGAATTCCACGTTGGGGAACGGCAGGCTCAACTCCTTCACCACCTTGCCGCCCTTGGCCTCGAAGGCTTCCTTGAAGCCCTTGACCGACTGCTCGCCGGCCGCGTATTTCCACGTCAGCGTGACCACCTTCTTCATGCCGCGCTCGGCCAGCACATGGCCCATGGCGTAGCCCGGCTGCCAGTTCGAAAACGAGGAGCGGAAGATATTGGGGCCGCACAGCGGGCCGGTGGCTTCATCCACACCCGCATTGGGAATGATCAGCAGCGTGTTGTTTTCCTTGGCCACCTTGACGATGCCCATCTGCACGCCCGAGTGCACCGTGCCCACCACCACGTCGACCTGGTCGCGCTTGATCAGCTTGGTGGCGTTCTCCGGCGACTTGGCCGGATCGGACTCGTCGTCCACCTTGAAGTACTCGATCTCACGCCCGCCCAGCTTGCCGCCCTGCTCCTGCACGTACATCTTGAAGCCATTCTCGATGGCGTTGCCCAGCGACGCATAGGTGCCCGTGTAAGGCAGCATGAAGCCAACCTTGATCTTGCCGGTGCCCTGGGCATTGGCGCCCGCGGCAAAGGCAAGGGATGCAGCGATGGCTAGGCATGCGGGGGCCAGCCCGCGCGATGTGAAGCGATGCATGGATGTCTCCTGGTGGTCAAGCCGACTTCCGTCGCCTGGGCCGGCATCGCCAGCCTGCGGGACTCCCATCCGTGCGCGGCATTCGCAGACCTCGCGAGCTGCCGGACGGGGGGGAACTGCAGGCCAACGCGCAGGGGGCGCGGAATTATTTTAGGTATGAAGTATGTGCCGTTATAAACCTGACTGCCGCGTCCGTCAACGGCCCGGGCTGGTCGCGGTGAGGCGAGTGGCCGCATCGCGGGAGTTTAAGCAGGACGGTTTGTGGCGCATATCGATGGATACCCTCAATCTGCGCCATGGTGCCGTATTCATCGTCCTCGCCTTGCACCGCCAGCACGGGACATTGGATCTGCGACAGCAGCGGATGCAGGTCGAAGGCGCGGAACGCGGGATCGAGCCAGATATCGTTCCAACCCCAGAAGGCGGAATCCACATCGTCGTGATGGCGCGCCAGCTTGCTGCGCAGGTCCGCCTGCAGATAGGCCTCGCGGGCGGCCCGGATGCTGCTCACCGAGATATCCTCCACCAGGATGTGCGGCGCCAGCACGGTGATGCCATCGACCGCCTGAGGGAAACTCGCGGCATGTATCAGCGCGATCGAGCCGCCGTCGCTGTGGCCGAACAGCCAGGGCTTGCCACGTTTGCGTCCCGGCCCGATCTCGAGTGTGTCGAACAGCGCCGGCAGTGCCTCGCGCGCCTGGCGATGCATGTAGTCGACGCCCCACTTTTCCGGGGCGGGACGCGGGGTGGAGCGCCCATAGCCATAACGCGACAGCACCAGCCCGCGAAAGTCTCCAGCCTCGCACAGCGCGGCGGGATAGTCGCGCCACATGCTGATCGAACCCAGCCCCTCGTGCAGGAAGACCACCAGCGGGCGCTCCTGCCGCTGCGGCCGCAGCCACTGGATCTCTACCTGGATACGGCGGCCGTCGAACGGAATTTCCACCAATTCGCTTTGCATGCCCTTGCCCTTCATCATCGGTCTGTCGTCGCCGGCGCGATTGCCGACTCCGGAGCCGCGCCATCGGCAGCCGCGTGCGCAGCCTGCTCACGCTGGCGCAGCCGGAAGCGCTGGATCTTGCCGGTGGCCGTCTTCGGCAGTTCAGCCACGCACTCGATCTGGCGCGGATACTTATACGGGGCCAGCCGCGACTTGACGAACGCCTGCAGCTCGGCCGCCATGCCCTCATGCCAGGACTGGCCGGGGCGCAGCACCACGAAGGCTTTCGGCTTGACCAGTTCGTCGGCATCGGCCACGCCGATCACCGCTGCCTCCAGCACGGCCGGATGCAAGGCCAGCACGGCCTCGACCTCGAATGGCGATACATAGATGCCGCCCACCTTGAGCATATCGTCGCTGCGCCCGGCGTAGATGAAATAGCCATCCGCATCCTGCTGGTACTTGTCGCCGCTGCGGGTCCATTCGCCCACGAAGGTGTCGCGGGTCTTGTCGCGGTTGCCCCAGTACATCAGCGCGGCGCTCGGGCCCTTGATAAAGAGGTCGCCAATCTCGCCCTGCGCGCAGGGCTGGCCCGCTTCATCCAGCAGCCTCAGCGCGTAGCCGGGCACCGGCTTGCCGGTGGTGCCGTAGCGCACGTCGCCGGGACGGTTCGACAGGAAGATGTGCAACATCTCGGTGGAGCCAATGCCGTCGAGGATGTCGCAGCCAAAATGCGCGCGGAAACGATCACCGATATCCTTGGGCAGTGCCTCGCCCGCCGACGTGCAAACGCGCAGCGCAACCTCCGGCCGACGCGGCAGGTCGCCCGCGGCCAGCATGCCGGCATATAACGTGGGCACGCCGCAGAAAACCGTCGGGCGCTGCTCGCGCAGCCGGCGGAACACCGCTTGCGGCGTGGGACGTTCGGCCATCAACACGGTGGTGGCGCCAACGGCAAGCGGAAACGTCAGCGCATTGCCCAGGCCGTAGGCGAAGAACAGCTTCGCCGCGGAAAAAACCACGTCGTCTTCACGCAGGCCAAGCACCTGGCGCGCATAGAGATCGGCGGTATGGAACAGGTTGCCATGCGTGTGCACGGTGCCCTTTGGGCGCCCCGTGGAGCCGGACGAATACAGCCAGAAGGCGATGTCGTCCGGCCGTGTGGCGGCAGCGCCTTCCAGCGCCATGCCCTGCCCGGCCATCTCGGCCACGCTCGGCCCCGGGCCGGCACTGCCGGCATCCGGTGCGGCGAGGATCAGCGCGGGCGCGGTGCCAGCTTTGCCGATGGCATCGCGCATGACGCTGGCCAGCGGTGCCGAGACCACGACCGCGCGCGCGCCGCTGTGGTCCAGCATGTAGGCGTAGTCGTCGACGGTCAGCAGCGTGTTGACGGCCACGGGCACCACGCCGGCGAGCAGGCAGCCGAGGAACACCGTGGGGAAATCGATGGTGTCCAGCGCGCACAGCAGCAGGCGCTCCTCGGGGCGGATCCCGGCATGCAGCAGGGCGGCGGCAAAGCGCCGGCATCGCTGGTCCAGCGCGGCAAAGCTGAGCAGGCCGGCATCGTCCACATAGGCGACCTTGTCGGCGCGGCCTGCCGCCAGGTTGCGCGACAGCAAGTCGGCGGCGGCGTTGTAGCGGGCCGGCAGTACGGAAATGGCCGCCGCTGTAGCGGCATGAGTCGCATCGGCCGCCGGGGACGGGGATGCAATGGGGGGCGTCATGTCTCCACTCCTCGATGCCGTCCCCGGGGTCGCACTTCGCCGTGGGAACGGAGTCAGGTTTGTCGTGATTTTTTGTTTTTTCTTGACCTGCATTTGTCGATGCATTTTATTGCATATCGCCTATTATGCAAGCAGAGAAATGCACTATATGACACGAAGGCCGCGTCCCTTATAATCGCAACCCCGATCCTGGCCCCAACCGCTCCCATTCCCTATCCAAACCCGCCCGCCATGCGCCGCGACCCAGACCCACTGCTGGCCCCCGATTCCTCCGACGCCCGCCCTGCCGGCGAGCGCGATCCCTACCTGACGCAACTCGGCGAGCGCATCCGCTCGCTGCGCGCGGCGCGGGGCATGTCGCGCAAGGACCTCGCGCGCGGCGCGGAGGTGTCCGAGCGCTACCTCGCCAACCTGGAGACCGGCACCGGCAATGCGTCCGTGCTGCTGCTGCGCCAGGTGGCGCGCGCGCTGGATGTGCCGCTGCCGGTGGTGCTGGCGGAGATGGAGACCCAGCACGCTGCTGGTGGCCAGCCTGCCTCGGAGTTCTCGCAGCTGGTGCAGTGGCTGGCGCAACTGCCCGCGGCCGACCTGTCACGCGTGCGCGAGGCTTGCCGCCATGCCCTGGCGCCCTCCGCCTCCCATGACGCGCGCCATCGCCGCATTACGCTGATCGGGCTGCGCGGCGCCGGCAAATCCACACTCGGGCGGGCGCTGGCCGCGGCCATGGAAGTGCCCTTCGTCGAGCTCAACGGTGTCATAGAGCAGGAAGCCGGTGCCAGCCTGGCCGAAATCCACTCCCTCTACGGGCAGGCCGCCTACCGCCGCTACGAGATGCGCGCACTTGAACGCGTGCTGCGGGAGAACGACCGCATGGTGCTGGCCACACCCGGGAGCCTGGTCTCGGAGCCCTCCACCTTCAACCTGCTGCTGGCACGCTGCTACACAGTCTGGGTAAAGACCTCGCCCGAGGAACACATGGCACGAGTGGTAGCGCAGGGCGACATGCGCCCGATGGAAGGCAACCGTGAAGCCATGGACGATCTGCGCCGGATCCTGCTGGCGCGCACTCCGCTGTACTCCCGCGCGGACGTGACGATCGACACCAGCGGCCAGGATCCCACCACCTCCCTGCAGGCTTTGCGCGCCCATCTTCGCGTGATTGGCGCGTGATTGGTACCTGTTTGGCGCCTGAACATCGAGCAAGGATTGCGTCGGCCAGATTTGTGCACTATATTTCATCACAAGGGATGATCGACAATATAATGCATAAAGGAGACCACGATGTCCGCCCCGGCCACTCCCACCGCCACGACGATTGAGCAAGCCCCCGTCACCTTTGAGCGCGACCCCGCGCAGTACCGCCACTGGAAACTGACGTTCGCGGGCCCGGTGGCCACGCTGTCCATGGATGTCGACGAAGACGGCGGCCTGCGCCCCGGCTATGCCCTCAAGCTGAACTCCTACGACCTCGGCGTGGACATCGAACTGCACGACGCCGTGCAGCGCATCCGCTTCGAGCACCCGGAAGTGCGCACCGTGGTCCTCACCAGCGCCAAGGACCGCATTTTCTGCTCAGGCGCCAACATCTTCATGCTCGGCAAGTCATCGCACGCCTGGAAGGTGAACTTCTGCAAGTTCACCAACGAAACCCGCAATGGCATCGAGGACGCCAGCCGCCACTCTGGCCTGAAGTTCATCGCGGCCTGCAACGGCACCACCGCCGGCGGCGGCTATGAGCTGGCCCTGGCCTGTGACGAGATCGTGCTGGTCGACGACCGTTCCTCCGCCGTCAGCCTGCCCGAAGTGCCGCTGCTGGGCGTGCTGCCTGGCACCGGCGGGCTCACGCGCATCACCGACAAGCGCCGGGTGCGGCGCGACCACGCCGACATCTTCTGCACCACCACCGAGGGCGTGCGTGGGCAGCGGGCGCACGACTGGAAACTGGTCGATGCCGTGGTCAAGCCGGCGCGCTTCGCGGAACATGTGCAACAGCGCGCGCTTGCGCTTGCCGCGCAGAGCGACCGGCCCGCCGGCCAGGATGGCGTGAAGCTCACGCCACTGTCGCGCAGCCAGGATGCGCACGGATACCGCTATGAAACGGTCCAGGTGCATATCGACCCGCATGCCCGCAAGGCCACGCTGACGGTCTTCGGCCCGACCAAGCACCAGCCGCAGGCGCTGGCCGCGATCCTTGCCGCCGGCGCCGACTGGTGGCCGCTGAAGATGGCGCGCGAGCTCGACGACGCCATCCTCACGCTGCGCGCCAACCATCTCGACATTGGCATGTGGATCCTCAAGACCGAAGGCGATCCCCATCAGGTGCTGGCCACCGATGCGCTGCTGGATGCGCATGCCGGGCACTGGTTCGTGCGCGAAACCATCGGCATGCTGCGCCGCACGCTGGCGCGCCTGGAGGTGTCGTCGCGCACGCTGTTTGCGCTGATCGAGCCGGACTCCTGCTTTGCCGGCACGTTGCTAGAGCTGGCCCTGGCCGCCGACCGCAGCTACATGCTGCACCTGCCCGACGCGCCGGACGATGCACCGCGCGTGTTCGCCAGCGCCGCCAACTTCGGCCGCTATCCGGCCGTCAACGGGCTGACCCGGCTGGCCGCGCGTTTCTACCAGGACGAGGTGGCGGTCCAGGCCGTGCAGGACCATATCGGCGCGCCGCTCGACGCCATCAACGCCGCCTCGCTCGGCCTCGTCACCGCCACGCCCGACGACATCGACTGGGAAGACGAGATCCGCATTGCCATCGAGGAGCGCGCCAGCCTGTCGCCGGACGCCTTGACGGGACTCGAAGCCAACCTGCGCTTCGGGCCGGTGGAGACCATGGAGACCCGCATCTTTGGCCGCCTCACCGCCTGGCAGAACTGGATCTTCAACCGGCCAAATGCGGTGGGCGAGCAAGGCGCGCTCAAGGTGTTCGGCTCGGGCAACAAGGCCCGCTTCGACTGGGACCGCGTCTGAGCCCGTTTGCCCATCCGGGCCAGCCGTCCGCGCAACAAGAAACAAAAAACAAGAAACAAGAAACAAGACAAGGAGACAACCCCGTGAGCATCGACTACAGCCAGAAGATCCCGAACAACGTCAACCTGTCCGACGACCGCGCGCTGCAACGCGCGCTCGAGCACTGGCAGCCCGCCTTTCTCGACTGGTGGCGCGACATGGGACCCGAAGGCTCGCACCAGCACGATGTCTACCTGCGCACGGCGGTCTCAGTCGATCCTTCCGGCTGGGCGCATTTCGACCACGTCAAGATGCCCGACTATCGCTGGGGCATCTTCCTCCAGCCCGCCGACCCGGCACGCCGCATTCATTTCGGCGAGCACAAGGGCGAAGCGGCCTGGCAGGAAGTGCCGGGCGAGCATCGCGCCAACCTGCGGCGCATCATCGTCACCCAGGGCGACACCGAGCCGGCCTCGGTGGAGCAGCAACGCCACCTGGGCATGACCTGCCCCTCGCTCTACGACCTGCGCAACCTGTTCCAGGTCAATGTGGAAGAAGGCCGCCACCTGTGGGCCATGGTGTACCTGCTGCATCGCCATTTTGGGCGCGACGGGCGCGAAGAGGCCGAGGCGCTGCTGGGACGGCGTTCCGGCGACGAGGACAACCCGCGCATCCTGGGCGCCTTCAATGAGCGCACGCCCGACTGGCTGGCCTTCTTCATGTTCACCCACTTCACCGACCGCGACGGCAAGTTCCAGCTCTGCGCGCTGGCCGAATCCAGCTTCGACCCGCTGGCGCGCACCACGCGCTTCATGCTGACCGAAGAAGCCCACCACATGTTCGTCGGCGAGTCCGGCATCTCCCGCGTGATCCAGCGCACCTGCGAAGTCATGCGCGAGCGCGATATCCAGGATCCCGCGGACGTGCGTGCTGCTGGCGTGATCGATCTCGATACCATCCAGCGCTACCTCAACTTCCACTACAGCGTGACCATCGACCTGTTCGGCGCCGACCAGTCGTCCAACGCCGCCACTTTCTACAGCGCCGGGCTCAAGGGCCGCTTCGAGGAAGGCAAGCGTGGCGACGACCACGTGCTCAAGGGCGAGGTGTACCGCATCCTCGACGTCACCGACGGCCGCCTGGGCGAGCGTGAGGTGCCCATGCTCAACGCGCTCAACGAGGTGCTGCGCGACGACTACGTCAAGGACACGCTCGGCGGCGTGGCGCGCTGGAACAAGGTGATCGAAAAGCACGGCATCGCATTCCGCATGACAGTGCCGCACAAGGCATTCAACCGCAAGATCGGTAGCCTGGCCAACGTCCATGTCTCGCCGGCTGGCGAACTGCTCACCGAAGCGCAATGGCAGGCCGGCGAGCGCGAGTGGCTGGCAACCGACGAGGACCGCGCCTTCGTGGCCTCGCTGATGGGCCGGGTCACCGAGCCCGGCAAGTACGCCAACTGGATCGCTCCGCCGGTGGTGGGCGTCAACCGCCAGCCGATGGATTTCGAGTACGTGCGCTTCAACTGACCCTGACCAGCCCGGACTGACCCACGGGCAACATGCGGCGCAGCACCGGCGACAGACCGGCCGCGCGCCAAGGAGACCAAAGAGATGGGCGCCCCCGACATCATCAAGCAGCACCTGATCGACCCCGAGATCTGCATCCGCTGCAACACCTGCGAAGACACCTGCCCGATCGACGCGATCACCCATGACGACCGCAACTACGTGGTCAGGGCCGACGTGTGCAACGGCTGCGGCGCCTGCCTGGGGCCGTGCCCCACCGGCGCGATCGACAACTGGCGCACGATGCTCAAAAGCGCGGCCTATCCGATCGAGGCGCAGTTGCTATGGGACGAACTCCCCGCCAGCCTGCCCTTGCCGGCGGACGCGGGGCTCGATAGCGCGCCGGATCCGGCTTCACCGCCGCAGACCGGGCAGGAGCCGCAAACCCAGCAGGTGGAAACCAGCCGGCATACCTCGCCCAAGGCGCCGTGGTCGGCGGCGCATCCGTATGTCAACCTGCACGGCGTGCGCGCCCCCGTCACCGCCACCGTGGCCGGCAACTACCGCCTGACCGCCGACGACGCATCGAGCGATGTGCATCACATCGTGCTGGATTTCGGGCAGCACTATTTCCCGGTGCTGGAAGGCCAGGCCATCGGCATCGTGCCGCCCGGCACCGACGCCAACGGCAAGCCGCACTACATCCGCATGTACTCGATCGCCAGCCCGCGCGACGGCGAGCGGCCGGGCTACAACAACCTGGCGCTCACCGTGAAGCGCGTCGAGCAGGATCATGACGGGCAGCCTGTGCGCGGCGTGGCATCCAACTTCCTGTGCGATCTCGCGCGCGGCGACGAAGTGCGCGTGGTCGGCCCGTTCGGCACCACCTTCCTGATGCCCAACCACCGTGAAGCCAGCGTGATGATGATCTGCACCGGCACCGGCTCGGCCCCGATGCGCGCCATGACGGAGCACATGCGGCGCAACGTCGAGCAATTCGACGGACAGCGCCTGTTGTTCTTCGGCGCCCGCAACGCGCGGGAACTACCCTACTTCGGCCCGTTGATGAAACTGCCGCCGAGCTTCCTCGATATCCATCTCGCCTTCTCGCGCGATCCCGGCCAGCCCCGACGCTATGTGCAGGACGCCATCCGCGAAGCCGGCGCCCGCGTGGCGGCGCTGCTCAACGACCCGCACGGCCATGTCTACATCTGCGGCCTCAAGGGAATGGAAGACGGGGTGCTGGCTGCGTTCGCAGAGGTCTGCGCCAGCACCGGGCTGGCCTGGGGTGAACTGGAGGTTGCCATGAAGACAGAGGGACGGCTGCATATCGAGACGTACTGAGACGTACTGAGACATACTGATCCGGCGGAAGGCCTCGCTCCGTTGCGCCCCACACCCTCGCAACGCAGAGCGCCGCAGAAATGTCGTATACAGGACAAGTGCGCATTCTGCAGTGGGCGAGGCCACCAAACCATGCGGATAAAGATGGTGTTTTCCCGCTTCCCTTACGAAACGAACCGCCTATAATGTTTCTGAAGAAACAGGAGCGAGGCGATGCAACCCAAGCAAGTCCCGGAGCATCTTCCTGCCGGCAGTCCGGACCCCGGCACCACCCTCACCAAGGCGGTCATGCGTGCAGCCGGCTTTCTTGGCATCAGCCAGGCAGGCGTGGCCAACGTGCTGGGCATCAGCACCGCCTCTGTGTCCCGAATGGCTTCCGGGGGCTATGTGCTCGATGCGCATCGCAAGGAATGGGAGTTCGGCGTGCTGTTCGTGCGCCTGTTCCGCTCGCTCGACGCCATCCTCGGCCACAGCGACCAGGCCCGCCTCTGGCTGGCCAACGAAAACCTGGCGTTGGGTGGCAAGCCGCTCGACCTGATCCGCACAACAGAGGGCCTGGTACGTGTCGTTCACTATCTGGATGCCACCCGCGGTCGCGTCTGAGCGCAAGCCGTTTGCGCTCACGCTCTGGCGCGCGGTTGAGGCCCAGCATGTGGTATCGACCATGCCGCTGGTCGACAGCCTGGAGGAGCAGGCCGTGCTGGAAGCCGTGCTGGACGCCGGCAAGCCCGCGGTGCCCGCCGACGCACGCCACCTGCACTACCTTCTGTTCACGCCCTTTCGCTACCCGCCCTCGCCCTGGGGCTCGCGCTTTCGCGCCGAGCAGGATCCTGGCGTGTTCTACGGCGCGGACGATATTCGCACCGCCTGCGCGGAACTGGGCTACTGGCGCTGGCGCTTCCTGCTCGACAGCCCGGCGCTGCCCCGCATCGACGCCCGGCCCCATACCTTGTTCCAGGTGAGCGTGCGCACCGAAGGCATCGCGCTCGACGCCCCGCCCTTTGCCGAAGACGCAACGAAGTGGACCGATCCCGACCACTATGATGCCTGCCAGGCCTTGGCCCGCACGGCCCGGGAAGCTGGCCTCGGCATGATCCGCTACACCTCGGTGCGCGACCCGGAGCACGGCGCCTGCGCCGCACTGCTAACCCCGCGCGCCTTCGCCGAACCCCAGCCACGCGTCACCACCACCTGGATGCTGACCGTGCGGCCTGACCGCGTCATCTGGCAACGCGACGACCTGCTGCAGCGGGACAGCTTCCAGTTTGCCGCCAGCGTCTGGCAGCGCAGCAAGGCCAGTCCCGCCCCTGCCTGAACCCCCGCGCGCCATTGCGGCCGCGATCCTTATCGGGGCGAGTTCTTGCGCCCTTCGCCATTCTGGCGCAATTGGCTGTTGCACCGCGGTAGGATTTGCCTTATAATCTTTTTCTTCGACGGACGCGGGGTGGAGCAGTTGGCAGCTCGTCGGGCTCATAACCCGAAGGTCGCAGGTTCAAGTCCTGCCCCCGCAACCAAACGCCTGCATGCCAATGCAGTCACGGTCGAATGCAAAGCAAACCAACGCCCCAACGCCCAATTCCGGGCGTTTTTTGTTTTGTGCGCCGGGTGCTCGACTTCGGTGCGGTCCCGCGCGCTAGCCCACCCCAAACTCGCACCCCACCCCCGGCAGCCCCCATCGGCGGTGATACACTTTCGCCATTCCTCCCGGACGCCCCTCATGAAATTCTGCTCGAACTGCGGCCATGCGGTCGTGCTGCGCATCCCTGAAGGCGACTCGCGCCTGCGTTCAGTGTGCGACAACTGCAGCACCATCCACTACGTCAACCCGCGCAATGTGGTCGGCACCATTCCCGTGTGGGAGGACAAGGTCCTGCTGTGCAAGCGCGCCATCGAGCCGCGCTACGGCTTCTGGACGCTGCCGGCCGGCTTCATGGAGATCGGCGAGACCACCGCGCAGGGCGCCGCGCGCGAGACGCTGGAGGAGGCCGGGGCACGGGTGCAGGTCGGCGAACTGTTCTCGATCCTGAATGTGCCGCATGTGCATCAGGTGCACATGTTCTACCTGGCAACGCTGGAAGACCTGGACATCTCGGCGGGCGAGGAAAGCCTGGAGGTAAAGCTGGTCGAGGAAGCCGACGTACCCTGGGACGAACTGGCCTTCCCCACCGTAATCCATTCGTTGCGCTGCTTCTTCGCGGATCGCGCGGCGGGACGGCTAGCCGACGGCACCTTCCGCCTGCACAGCCTGGATATCGACAAGCCGATGCGCCCGCTGACCACCCGGGCCACGGTCGAACCCTGAACCCGGGCACGTTGCCCGCACTGCCCGCATGATCACCTGGCTGGATCCGCATGATCCGTTCCCGCCGGTCGAGCGTGCGCTCGGCCCGGGCTCCGACGCGCCCGGCCTGCTTGCGGCCAGCCGCGAGCTGTCGGCGCAGCGCCTGCTGCTGGCTTACCGCCAAGGCATCTTTCCCTGGTATGCCGAAGGCCAGCCGGTGCTGTGGTGGAGCACCGATCCCCGCATGGTGCTGCCGCCGCAGGCGCTGCGCGTTTCCAGCACCTTTCGCAAGACCCTCAAGCGCGTGCTGCGCGACCCCGACTGGGAAGTCCGCGTCGACGACGACTTTATCGCCGTCATGCAGGCCTGCGCCGAAACCCCGCGCGATGGCCAGCATGGCACCTGGATCACCGAGGACATCATCACCGCCTATGGCGCACTCCACCGCAATGGCCTGGCGCATTGCGTGGAGACCTGGTACCAGGGCGAGCGCGCGGGTGGCCTGTACGGCGTGGCGCTCGGGCGGATGTTCTATGGCGAATCGATGTTCGCGCGGCGCACCGATGCCTCCAAGATCGCCCTGGCCGCGCTGTGCGCGTTCCTCGGCAGCCACGGCGTGGCGATGATAGACTGCCAGCAGGAAACCGATCATCTGGCTTCGCTCGGGGCGAGCCCCATCCCGCGTGCGGAGTTCGCGGCCCATATCCGCATTGCCACCCGCCAGCCGGATATCGTGCCGTGGGGTTTTGACAAGACGGTGCTGCAGAGATGGACTCAGGTGCAGCCGTAGGGCGCACCGCATTGGCCACTCGCCGCAAGGCCTGGTCGCTGCGCCATCGGCTTTCCCGCGTTGCTGTTTCATCCCTGGCCGTTGCAGACACATGAGCAAGCTAAAGGAACTCCCCCTTTCCGCGTTGCAGTTTTACGCTACGGCACCCTACGCTTGCAGCTACCTCGATGGCCGCATGGCGCGCTCTCAGGTGGCCACGCCCGCCCACCTGATCAATGCCGATGTCTATTCGCGGCTGGTGCGCGCCGGCTTCCGGCGCAGCGGCATCTTTACCTACCGCCCCTATTGCGATGAATGCCACGCCTGCACGCCGTGCCGCGTGGTGGTCGACCAGTTCCGCCCTGACCGCAGCCAGCGCCGGGCCTGGCGCCAGCACGGCAGCCTGCAGGCGCTGGTGGCGCCGCTCACCTACGTGGAAGAGCATTATTCGCTCTACCTGCTGTACCAGTCGATGCGCCACGCCGGCGGCGGCATGGACCAGGACAGCCGCGACCAGTACGAGCAGTTCCTGCTGCAAAGCCGGGTCAATTCGCGGCTGGTGGAATTCCGCGAGCCGCCGGGCTCGGCCGAGGCCGGGCGGCTGCGCATGGTCAGCATGATCGATGTGCTCGACGATGGCCTGTCCTCGGTCTACACCTTCTACGACCCGCTGGAGGTGCACGCCAGCTACGGCACCTATAACATCCTGTGGCAGATCCAACAGGCCCGCGAACTCGCCCTGCCACACCTGTACCTGGGCTACTGGATCGCCGATAGCCGAAAAATGGCCTATAAGGCGCGCTACCAGCCGCTGCAGGTGCTGACCGCAAACCAGTGGCGCGCGTTCGATGCGGCGCCGGCGTCGCTGCGGGATGCGGCACCCGCCGTGACATCGCCCACCGCTGTGCCCGTCGTGCCGCCGCAGCCTGGCGACGAAGCCCCGGAAAACAGCCTGTAGCGGACAGCCTGCGCAAGTCATGCCCGCGCCAGCGGCGCAGTACCCGATCCGGCCCAACCGTTACAATGCCGCCTTGGTCCCGACTTCCAAGCTGATTCCCTGTGCTGAACGCGCTCTACCCCCTGTTTCGCCCCGCCCTGTTCTCGATGGATGCGGAGGACGCTCACCATTTCACCCTCAACAACCTGCTCCGCGCCAAGCGCATGGGGCTGGCGGGCTGCATCGGCAATACCATCGCCGATGACCCGCGCACGGTGATGGGCGTGCGCTTCCCCAACCCGGTTGGCCTGGCCGCCGGGCTCGACAAGGATGGCGCCTACATCGACGGGCTGGCCGCCTTCGGCTTCGGCTTTATCGAGGTAGGCACCGTAACGCCGCGCCCGCAGGCGGGCAACCCGCGGCCGCGCATGTTCCGCCTGCCGCAGGCGGATGCGCTGATCAACCGCATGGGCTTCAACAACGGCGGCGTGGATGCCTTTATCGCCAATGTGAACGCGTCGCGCTGGAAGGCCGAAGGCGGCGTGCTGGGCCTGAACATCGGAAAGAATGCCGATACGCCGATCGAGCACGCGGTGGACGACTACCTGCACTGCCTGGAACGGGTCTACCCGCACGCCAGCTACGTCACCGTCAATATCTCCTCGCCGAACACCAAGAACCTGCGCCAGCTGCAGGGCGCCAGCGAGCTCGACCACCTGCTCTCCACGCTCAAGGACGCACAGCAGCGCCTGGCCGACAAGTACAAGCGCTACGTGCCGCTCGCGCTCAAGATCGCGCCGGACCTCGATGCCGACCAGATCGGCAATATCGGCGATGCGCTGGTCCGCCACCGGATCGACGGCGTGATCGCCACCAACACCACGATCGCCCGCGACGCCGTCAAGGGCCTGCCGCACGGCGAGGAAGCCGGCGGCCTGTCGGGCCGGCCGGTGTTCGAATCCTCCACGCGCGTGGTCAAGAGCCTGCGCGCGGTGGTTGGGGACGCGGTGCCCATCGTAGGCGTGGGCGGCATCTTCAGCGGTGCCGATGCGCAAGCCAAGATCGCGGCCGGCGCGCAACTGGTGCAGGTGTACAGCGGGCTGATCTACCGCGGCCCGGTGCTGGTCAAGGAATGCGCCGCCGCGCTGCGCGCCTGACGGCCCCGGCCCAAACCCGTTTTTTGCGCCTTATCACCCCAGCCTCACAAGGATAGCCATGGAAACCACCCGTCTTGGCCGCAGCGACCTGCAGGTTTCGCGCATCTGCCTGGGCACCATGACCTTCGGCGAGCAGAACACCGAAGCCGAAGGCCACAGCCAGCTCGACTACGCGGTGTCGCGCGGCATCAACTTCATCGACACCGCAGAGATGTACCCGGTCAAGCCGCGTGCCGAGACCTATGGCAGCACCGAGCGCATCGTCGGCACCTGGCTCAAGCGCCAGCAGCGTGAGCGCGTCGTGCTGGCCACCAAGGTGGCGGGCCCGGCGCGCATGCCGTGGATCCGCAATGGTGGCGACCTGACCCCGGACAGCATCCGCGCGGCGGTGGACGCCTCGCTGGCGCGCCTGCAGACCGATTACATCGACCTGTACCAGATCCACTGGCCCGCTCGCAACGCGCCCATCTTCGGGCAAAAGCAGTTCGATCCGGCCAATGAGCGCGAGTGCGCCTCGATCCAGGCGCAGCTCGAAGCCATGGGCGAGCTGGTGCGCGCGGGCAAGATCCGCTATGTCGGCGTGTCCAACGAAACGCCGTGGGGCGTGGCCGAGTTCGTCAAGCAGGCGGAGCTGCACGGCCTGCCGCGCATCGCCACCATCCAGAACCCGTACAACCTGCTCAACCGCAGCTTCGAGCAGGGCCTGGACGAGGCGTGCTTTCGCACCGACGTGAGCCTGCTGGTATACAGCCCGCTGGCCTTTGGCCAGCTCACCGGCAAGTACCTCGGCGGCGACCTCGCCCACCCCGTGTTTGACGCGCAAGCCAAGGGCCGCCTGACGCGCTTCCCGCCCGACTGGAGCCCGCGCTACCTGCGCCCGGAAAGCCTGGCCGCGGCCGCCCGCTATGTGACGCTGGCACGCGAGCACGGCCTCTCGCCGGCAACGCTGGCGCTGGCCTGGAGCTACTCGCGCTGGTTCGCGGCGAGCACCATCATCGGCACCACCTCGCTGGAACAACTGCGCGAGAACATCGATGCCTGGCAAACGCCGCTGCCTGAGGCGATCACCGCGGCCATCGCCCGCATCCACGCCGAAATCCACAATCCGGCGCAGTAACGTTTCCGCGTTCCAGGCACCAGCGACGGTGCGCCGCCCGGCGCCGCCCATAGCGCGCTCCGGGCCTGCCGTTTTCCCCTACTGACGCACTGGAACAAGGCAAAACCGGGCAAATTTCGCCTCGAAAATGGTATCCTCGCAGGCTTATCACCGTCGTATCCGCTGTACAAGAGCGTCCTCCAGCCTGCCGCCTGGTGTATCGCCCACACAACGGACCGGCCGGTTGGCGCAGCGCGCCGCCGGGCAAGACGGCGGACCAGTTCTTATCGAGAACGAAACGCGGCTCATCACCCAGAACCCATATCCGGGGGAGATTAAAAATTATGAAGTGTCTCAAGACATCGACCAAGACCATCCTGGGCAGCGCCGTCGCCCTCGCGCTGCTGTACGGTGGCGCCGTGCAGGCCCAGACCGTCAAGGTGCTCTCGATTGTCGACCATCCCGCGCTGGACGCCATCCGCGATGGCGTGCGCGACGAGCTGAAGACCGCCGGCTTTGACGCCGACAAGAACCTGAAGTGGGAATACCAGAGCGCGCAGGGCAATACCGGCACGGCCGCGCAGATCGCCCGCAAGTTCGTTGGCGACCAGCCCAACGTGATCGTGGCCATCGCCACGCCGTCGGCCCAGGCCGTGGTGGCCGCCACCAAGTCGGTGCCGGTGGTGTACTCCGGCGTGACCGATCCGGTCGCCGCCCAGTTGGTCAAGAGCTGGAGCGCATCGGGCACCAATGTGACCGGCGTGTCGGACAAGCTGCCGCTGGACCGCCAGGTTGCCCTGATCAAGCGCGTGGTGCCCAAGGCCAAGACGGTCGGCATGGTCTACAACCCCGGTGAAGCCAACTCGGTGGTGGTGGTCAAGGAGCTGAAGGCGATGCTGGCCAAGGAAGGCATGACGCTGAAGGAAGCCGCCGCACCGCGCACGGTCGACATCGGCGCCGCCGCCAAGAGCCTGATCGGCAAGGTCGATGTGATCTACACCAACACCGACAACAACGTGGTGTCGGCGTACGAAGCCCTGGTCAAGGTTGCCAACGAGTCGAAGATCCCGCTGGTGGCTGCCGATACCGACAGCGTCAAGCGTGGCGCCATTGCCGCGCTTGGCATCAACTACGGCGACCTCGGCCATCAGACCGGCAAGGTGGTGGTGCGTATCCTGAAGGGCGAGAAGCCCGGCGCGATCGCTTCGGAAACCAGCGACAAGCTGGAGCTGTTCGTGAACACCGGCGCGGCCGAGAAGCAAGGCGTGACGCTGTCGCCCGAGCTGATCAAGGAAGCGAAGACCGTCATCAAGTAATCACGGCACGCTGACCCTGCGCGTTCTCGCGCAGGTGGCTCTATCCGGGCCCGCCCCCGGAAACGCCTGCGCCGCGCCGCCTGACCCGGGCAGCGTGCCAGGCGTTTTCAGATTCGGCCTCCCGTGCCGGACACAAGCAACTGGATTTCCCCCATGTCCCTCTTTTCCCTGCTGGGCGCCCTGGAGATCGGCCTGATCTTCAGCCTCGTCGCCCTGGGGGTGCTGATCTCCTTCCGCATCCTCAATTTCCCCGATCTGACGGTCGATGGCAGCTTCCCGCTGGGTGGCGCCGTGGCGGCCACGCTGATCGCCTCGGGCCAGGATCCGTTCATCGCCACCGCGCTGGCGATTGTTGCGGGCGCCTTTGCCGGCTTCGTCACCGGCTGGCTCAACGTGCGCCTCAAGATCATGGACCTGCTGGCCAGTATCCTGATGATGATCGCGCTGTACTCGATCAACCTGCGCATCATGGGCAAGCCCAATGTGCCGCTGATCACCGAGTCGACCATCTTCACCATCCTGCAGCCGGACTGGCTGCCCGACTACATGCTGCGCCCCGCGCTGCTGCTGATCGTGGTGGTCGTGGCCAAAGTTGGCCTGGACTGGTTCTTCTCCTCGCAGCTCGGCCTGGCCATGCGAGCCACCGGCGCCAATCCGCGCATGGCGCGCTCCCAGGGCATCGCCACCGGCCGCGCCACGCTGGCGGGCATGGCGCTGTCCAACGGCCTGGTAGCCCTCGCGGGCGCGCTGTTCGCGCAGACCCAGGGCGGCTCCGATATCTCCATGGGCATCGGCACCATCGTGATCGGCCTGGCCGCGGTGATCATCGGCGAGAGCATCCTGCCGGCGCGCCGGCTGGTGTACACCACGCTGGCCGTGGTACTGGGCGCCATCCTCTACCGCTTCTTCATTGCGCTGGCCCTGAACAGCGAGTTCATCGGCCTCAAGGCACAAGACCTGAACCTGGTCACTGCCGTACTGGTGACCGGTGCCCTGGTGTTGCCCGGGACCCGCAAGAAGCTGTTCGGCCGCAAGAACGGAGGTGCCTGAGATGCTGCGCGCACAAGACCTGAAACTCACCTTCAATCCCGGCACCCCGATCGAGACGCGCGCGCTGCGCGGCCTCAGCCTGGATATCCCGACGGGCCAGTTCGTTGCCGTGATCGGCTCCAACGGCGCCGGTAAATCCACCTTCCTCAATGCCATCAGCGGCGATCAGATGGTGGACACCGGCCGCATCACGATCGACGACGTCGACGTCACGCGCAAGCCGGCCTGGGACCGCGCCCCGCTGGTGGCGCGCGTCTTCCAGGACCCAATGGCGGGCACCTGCGAGGCACTGACGATCGAAGAAAACATGGCGCTGGCCATGGCACGCGGCAGCCGCCGGGGCTTTCGCGCGGCGCTGAACAAGCCCTCGCGCGAGCTATTCCGCGACAAGCTGCGCCTGCTCAACCTCGGCCTGGAAAACCGCCTGACCGACCGCATCGGCCTGCTGTCGGGCGGCCAGCGCCAGGCCGTGAGCTTGCTGATGGCCTCGCTGCAGCCCTCGCGGATCCTGCTGCTGGACGAGCACACCGCTGCGCTGGACCCGAAGACCGCCGCCTTCGTGCTGGAGCTGACCGCCAAGATCGTGGAGCAAGCCAAGCTCACCACGATGATGGTCACGCACAGCATGCGCCAGGCGCTGGACTACGGGCAACGCACGGTGATGCTGCACCAGGGCCAGGTGGTGCTGGACGTGTCGGGCGACCAGCGCGCCGGGCTGGACGTGCCGGACCTGCTGCGCATGTTCGAGCAGACACGGCATGAGCAGCTGGATGATGATGCCCTGCTGCTGGGCTGAGCCTCGCGCTTCGTTCGCTTAGCCACGCACCCATGCAAAAGGCCCCCGCTTGAGCGGGGGCCTTTTGCATTCGGGCACGGCGTGTGGCTGCTCAGGCTGTGGCCGCCTTGTCCAGCCAGCGCTTGAGCTGGTCGGTGACGGCGGTGCTCGAGAACGAGCAGCTATCCTGCGCGAATACCGCCGCCATCTCCAGCCGGCGCAGCAGCTCTTCCATCGCCTGCCCGAACATCGGCGGCAGCACCAGGCCGGGAGCTGCCTCGCGCCAGCTGCGCACCAGGCCATCGGCCGCGAGCTGGCCGCCGACGTGTTGTTCAAGTGCGGCGCGCATGGTTGCCAGCGCCGGTGCATTGTTCGTGGTCGTGGCCATCAACGCGCCCTCCTTTCTTTGTAAAGTTCGCGGAACGTGCGTCCGCTCGGTGCCGGCAGGTCGCGGGTCTCGGTCCAGCCACGGCCCGCCATCGGCAAGCTGGCAATCAGCTTGCTGCTGCCGCCCATGCGCGCAAGCAAGCGCGCGCCGACGCGGGTGGCGAAGGCGTATAGCCCCGGGCGGCGCGCCACGTAGCCCCACACTTGCAGCCCGAGCCGCTCCTGCCAGGGACGCAGGCCACGCTCCATCTGCTTCTCGCGCAGCTTGCGCAGCAGGTCCGACAGCGGGATCGAAGCCGGGCACACGCGGTTGCATTCTCCGCACAGCGTGGCAGCCTGCGGCAGGTCCAGCGCATTGGCGATGCCGACATAGCTCGGCGTCAGCACGCTGCCCATCGGGCCCGGGTAGACCCAGCCATAGGCATGGCCGCCGATCTTCTGGTACACCGGGCAATGGTTCATGCAAGCACCGCAGCGGATGCAGCGCAGCATGTCCTGGAAGTCGCCGCCGATCAGGCCGCTGCGCCCGCCGTCGACCAGCACGAAATACATATGCTCCGGGCCGTCACGCTCGCCCTCGGCGCGCGGGCCGGTCAGCAGCGAAAAGTAATTCGAGATGGCCTGCCCGGTGGCCGAGCGCGGCAGCAGCCGCATCACGGTAGCCAGGTCTTCCAGCGTCGGCAGCACCTTCTCGATGCCGGTCACGGCCACATGCACGCGCGGCATCACCGTGCACATGCCTTCGTTGCCTTCATTGGTCACCACCGCCACCGAGCCTGTTTCGGCAATGATGAAATTGCCGCCGGTCACGCCCATGTCGGCCGACAGGAATTCCGGCCGCAGCACTTCACGCGCCTCGCGCGTCATCTCCGAGATATCGGTCAGGCGCGGCTTGTGGTGGACCTTGGCGAAGAGATCGGCGATCTCTTCCTTGTCCTTGTGCACTACCGGGGCAATGATGTGCGACGGCGGCTCGGCATCGTTGATCTGCAGGATGTATTCGCCCAGATCCGTCTCGATGCTCTGCACGCCCATCTCGCCCAGCACCTGGTTCAGGCGCATTTCCTCGGTCACCATCGATTTGCTCTTGATGACCTTCTTCACGCCGTGCTTGTGCGCAATTTCGGCTACCAGCCGCGCGGCGTCGGCCGTGGTCTCGGCAAACAGCACTGTGGCGCCGCGGCGCGTGGCGTTTTCCTCGAAGGTGGCGAGCCAGACGTCGAGGTTCTGCAGCGCGCGGTCGCGGCGCTCCTTGAGTGCCTCGCGGGTGGCATCGAAGTCGATGTCGCGGATGGCGTCGGCGCGCGCCGTGACGAATTTGGTGGAGAGCTTCTTGAGGTTCTGCTGCAGGCGCTGGTCGGCCAGCTTCTGGCCCGCGCGCGCTTTGAACTCCATGCTGCGAACTTGCATAGCGGGGATCTCGCTAAGGTTTGTTTTTCAGCTGGCCGGGATCAGGCATCACCGGCGAGCACTTGCGCGATATGCAGCACCTGGGTACGCGTGTCGCCGGTCCTGCGCAGGCGCCCTTCGATATTGAGCATGCAGCCGAGGTCGCCCAGCACCACGGCATCGGCACCGCTGGCCTTGATGTTGGCGCACTTCTCATCGACGATGGCCGTGGAGATATTGCCGTACTTGACCGAGAAGGTGCCGCCGAATCCGCAGCAAGCCTCGCAGTCCTTCATCTCGCTCAGCTGCACACCGGGCAATTGCGCCAGGAGAGCGCGGGGCTGGCTCTTGACGCCCAGTTCGCGCAAGCCGGAGCAAGAGTCATGGTAGGTAATGCGGCCCGTGAACTTTGAATCGAACTCGCCCAGCTTGGCCACGTTGACCAGGAAATCGGTCAGCTCGAACACGCGCGAGCGCAGGCCTTCGTAACGGCCATTCAACTCGGGGTCGTCGCCGAGCAGGTCCGCATAGTGGTGCAGCACCATGCCGCCGCAGGATCCGGACGGAATCACCACGTAGTCGAACATTTCGAACTCGCGCAGGAATTTTTCCGCCAGGTCGCGCGATGCCGTGCGCTCGCCCGAGTTGTAGGCAGGTTGCCCGCAACAGGTCTGGGCTTCGGGCACCATCACCTCGAAGCCAGCCTTCTCCAGCAACTTGAGCACCGAAAAGCCGATTTCCGGACGCATGAGGTCCACCAGGCAGGTGGCGAACAGACCAACTCGCATTGTTTCCCTTTTCCAGACCCCGAAACCCCGCAATTATGCGCCCTTGCGCACCGGCCAGCATACAAAAGCGCGCACGGCAGGGGTGAATTCGCCGCTTTTTTGCATGCCTTTTTCGACACATTCGCTACCAGCAAAATCAGAAGATTCTTTCGGCAATGCCATTTCACCTATTGAAATTTTCACAATGCGAGATAGAATCAGGCAACCGCTTAATTTGCCGCACGGCAACATTTCCCCATGGCAGAAGCAGACAAAGCCCCCGGCAAGACGTCCATCCAGGTCATCGAACGCATGATGACCCTGCTGGATGCGCTCGCCCAGCACGCTGATCCGGTCAGCCTCAAGGAGCTGTCGCTGACCACCGGGCTGCACCCGTCCACCGCGCACCGCATCCTCAACGACATGGTGGCCTGCCGCTTTGTGGACCGCTCCGATCCGGGCAGCTACCGGCTTGGCATGCGGCTGCTGGAGCTCGGCAACCTGGTCAAGGCCCGGCTGTCGGTACGCGACGCCGCGCTGGCACCGATGCGGGCCCTGCACCGCGTGACGGGCCAGACGGTGAACCTGTCGGTGCGGCAAGGCGACGAGATCGTCTACATCGAGCGTGCCTATAGCGAGCGCTCCGGCATGCAGGTGGTGCGCGCCATTGGCGGCCGCGCCCCGCTGCACCTGACTTCGGTCGGCAAGCTGTTTCTGGCCGCCGACGAAGTGGCGCGCGTTCGCAACTACGCCACCCGCACCGGGCTGGCCGGCCACACCCGCACCTCGATCACCGACCTGATCAAGCTCGAGCGCGAACTCAACTGGGTGCGCACCAACGGCTATGCGCGCGACAACGAAGAGCTGGAACTCGGCGTGCGTTGCATCGCCGCCGGCATCTACGACGACTCGCGCCGTCTGGTGGCCGGGTTGTCGCTTTCGGCCCCGGCCGACCGCCTGCAGGACAGCTGGCTGCAAAACCTGAAGGACACCGCGTTGCAGATCTCGCGCGGCATGGGCTACGCGACTGACGTCGCAGCCTGAACATGGCGGGGTGAACGGCGCGGGAAGCCACGCGCCCTTCGCGCCGAACCCTTACCTCGCCCCCTTCCCTTTTCCCTTCCCCTTCTCCCCTTTCCCTCACGCAGGGCCTCAATCGAGAATTAGGTATATACCCTTAGTTTTCAGATAACCTGAATAGCTATATCCTGCTGGGCATGCGGACCAAAGCCATTACCCTCACCGAACAGGTAACCCAGCAGTTGCGCGCCGAGATCGCCGGCGGCACCTACCCCGTTGGCGCCCGGCTGCCGACCGGCAAGCAGCTTGCCGAGCAATACGGTGTGAGCCCCGCCGTCATCCGCGAGGTGACCGAGCACCTGCGCTCCCAAGGCCTGGTCGAAAGCCGCCAGGGCGTGGGCAGCACGGTGCGCTCGCGCGTGGGCAATGCCGGCTTCCAGCTGCCGCAGGAGATCGGCATCGATCGCGACGAACTGGCCAGCATCTACGAGCTGCGGCTCGATCTGGAGAGCGCCGCCGCCGCGCTGGCGGCGCTGCGGCGTACCGCGCAGGATGTCTCCGGCATGCAGGCGCTGCTGGACCGGCTCGCGGCGCAATTGCACGACCCGCACCGCAGCACTGAGGCAGACACGGCCTTCCATGTGGCGATCGCCACCGCCACCCACAACAAGTACTACCTGCAGCTGCTGCAGTACCTGAACCTGCAACTGCACCAGGCCGTGCATGTGGCGCGGCTCAATACCCGCCAGCAGGAAGGCCTGTCCGAACAGGTCCACCAGGAACACCTGGCCATCTTCCACGCGATCCGCGCCGGCGACCCTGAACAAGCGCGCGCCGCGGCGGTAGCCCACCTGCGCGGCGCGGCGGCACGCCTGGGCCTGCAACTGGCAGCGCGCGGCAAGCCCCTCACCAACGGCCAGGACCCCACTCATTCCGCGGCCTGAATCCGCATTGCCACTCCGGATAGACCCATCATGCAAAATTCAGCTTTCCTGCCCCGCCTGATCGAAGCGCTAGGCACCGACGTGGTCGCCACCGAGCCAGACCAGGTTGCGCCGTGGCTCGCCGACTGGCGCGGCCTTTACCGTGGCAACGCGCAGGCCGTGGTGCGCCCGCGCTCGGTGGATGAAGTGGCACGTTGCCTGGCCTTGTGCCAGCAGGCCGCGGTCCCGGTGGTGCCGCGGGGTGGCAACACCGGCCTGTGCGGCGGTGCCGCGCCGGACAGCAGCCCCGCCAACGTGGTGCTGAGCATGGACCGCATGAACGCGATCCGCTCGATCGATACCATCGCCAACACGCTCGTCGCCGAAGCGGGCTGCATCCTGGGCAACCTGCGGCGCGCCGCGCAGGAGGCGCATCGCCTGCTGCCGCTCAGCCTGGCAGCCGAGGACTCCTGCCAGATCGGCGGCAATCTCGCGACCAACGCCGGCGGGGTCAATGTGGTGCGCTACGGCATGACCCGCGAGCTGGTGCTGGGCGTGGAAGCCGTGCTGCCCAACGGCGAGATCTTTCACGGCCTGCGCGCCTTGCGCAAGGACAACACCGGCTACGACCTCAAGCAACTACTGATCGGCTCCGAGGGCACGCTGGGCGTCATTACCGCGGCAGCGCTGCGCCTGTTTCCGCGCACCGACGCACGCTCGGTGGTGCTTGCGGCAGTGGCCTCCCCGCTGCAGGCGCTGGAGCTCTTCGAGCTGCTGTTCGCGCAGTGCGGCGCTCGCCTGCAAGCCTTCGAATTCTTCACCGGCGATTGCGTCGACCTCGTGCTCAAGCATGCGGAAGGCGTGCAGGAACCCTTCAGCCAACGCTATCCCGCCTATGTGCTGGTGGAGCTGGCCGACACCACCGACGAAGCCGCCCTCAACGTGCTGCTGGAGCGCGTGATTGGCGAGGCACTGGAGCGCGAGCTGTGCCTGGACGCCGCCGTCTCTGCGTCGCTGTCGCAACTGCAGAGTCTGTGGAAGCTGCGCGAGGAAATCTCCGAGGCCCAGCGCGCCGACGGGCCGCACCTGAAGCACGATGTGTCGCTGCCGATCGAGCAGATCCCGGCCTTCATGGTGTCGATGGAGGCGCGCCTCAAGGCCATCAGCCCCAGCATCCGCCCGTTTATCTTCGGGCATTTCGGCGACGGCAACCTGCACTACAACCTGTCGCGCCCCGCGGGCGCGGAGCGCGACTGGACCGCGCAGCATGGCAAGGCGCTGACCGCCGAAGTGCTGGATGAAGTGGCGCGCTACGGCGGCAGCATCAGCGCCGAGCATGGCATCGGCCAGCTCAAGCGCGATGATTTCCTGCGCCTCAAGGACCCACTCGAGCTGCGCATGATGCAGGGCATCAAGCAGTTGCTGGATCCGGCCGGCATCATGAATCCGGGCAAGCTGCTCTAAGCGCGCCGCCCACGCCCCAAAGAAAAACGCGCCGGTGACGGCGCGTTTTTTTGATTTCAAGCAGCAGGCGGCCAGATCACTCCGGCGCCGCCATCAGATGCCGCGAGGCTGCTGGGCGGTCAGGATTGCCTGGGGGCTGGTTGGGCTGCCAGGCCCCTGCGTCAGGTTTGGGGACGTCGGAAAAGGGCGGCCAGGCCCGGTCTGCACGTGTTCCAGCCAGTCCTTGACGCGGTTGGCATCGGCGAAGCGGGACAGCTTGCCAACGGAATCCAGGAACACCATCACCACATTGCGGCCATTTACGCGTGCCTGCATCACCAGGCACTGGCCAGCCTCGGAGATAAAGCCTGTTTTCTGCAGGCCGATCTCCCAGTTGCCGCCGCGAACCAAACGGTTGGTGCTGACGTAGTGCTGGGTGCGGCCCAGTACATTGACCTCATGCTCGGTCTGCGTCGAAAACTCGCGGATGGTAGGGTTGCGGTACGCCGCGTTGACCATGCGCACGAGGTCCATCGCGCTCGACACATTGCTGCTCGACAAGCCGTTCGAATCGACAAAGTGGCTGTCGTTCATGCCGAGCTCGCGTGCCTTGCGGTTCATGGCTTGCACAAAGGCCGGCAGGCCGCCCGGGTAGCTGCGGCCCAGCACCGATGCCGCACGATTCTCCGAGGACATCAGCGCCAGCAGGAGCGCCTCCTGACGGGAGAGCTGCGCGCCAAAGCGCAGGCGCGAACTGCTGTGCTTTTCGTTGTCGCGGTCTTCCTCGTTGATGGTGAGCACCTCGTCCATCGGCTGGCGCGCGTCCATCACAACCAGGGCCGTCATCAGCTTGGTGATCGAGGCGATCGGCAGAACCGCGGCGGCGTTCTTCTGGAACAGCACTTCGTTGGAGTTCTGATCCATCACCAGCGCCACGCTGGAGCGCAGCGCGAGCGCGTCTTCGGTGTCACGCAGGCCGAGCGCCTCGCCCAGCGAGGGTTTCGCGGGGATGAACGCCGCACGAACCGGTACCGCCTGGCGCTGCGCCACCACGGTGCGCTTACCGTTTTTCAGTACCACGACCTTGCGCGTAGTGGCGCGCTCGGCCTTGCCGCTGGTCGCGACCTGCTTGGATTTCGCGGATTTAGAGGGGGAATTTGCCGATTTTTTTTCGGACTTGGCGACTTTTGCCGACTTTTTGCTGGTTTTAGCGGTGTCCGACGTTTTCGTCGCGGCATCGGCCACAGGGGCGGCCAGCATGGAAACGGTCAACAGCACAGAGGCTGCAACCGAAGTAAGAGGGGTAGAGCCGAAGAATCGCAAAAATAGGGGGGAATCAGACCGGAACATGATTCATTCAGCGCGCAACTAGGATTGCGCCAGTTTAGGAAAAAAAGAAATTGTTAGCAAGATTAAAGACTTACGAAGCCTCTTTAAAGTTCGATTTGCAAACAATTCCACATTACGGCAAATGCGGGGCACGCATCACATGACACGTGCATTAAGACCGACGTCGACTGTGGTAATTCCACACTGTTTCATCTTTCTCACCCGCCCGTGGGGTTGCCCCGAGCCAACATGCAGCGGCAGCGACGGCACAAAGCGGGCCTTCGCCGCCGACAGCTTCTTAAGATAAGAAACGCGCGAACCCGCTTACCGGTTCACGCTCGGTACTAAGGGTATTCTCTATGGCGGCGGGGTCAGCATGGCCCAGGGCCATGCCGCACACCACCATTTCATCCGCCGGCAGGCGCAAGTGATTGCCGATGACCGCGTGGAACTGGGTGAACGCCGCCTGCGGACAGGTATCCAGCCCGCGCGCCCGCGCCGCCACCATGATGCTTTGCAGGAACATGCCGTAGTCCAGCCAGCTGCCCAGCTCCAGGATGCGGTCGATCGTGAAGATCATGCCCACCGGGGCACCGAAGAACGTGAAGTTGCGCGAGTGCTGCGCATGCATGCGCGCCTTGTCCTCGCGGCTGATCTGCAGCAGGCTGTACAGGTCCCAACCTACCTTGCGGCGGCGGTCAATGTACGGCGCCACCCACTCGCGTGGATAGTAGGGATACTCCTCGCGATACTTGCTGTCGCGCTGCGGATCGTCGTAAGCGGCCAGCACGTCCGCCGACAGCTTCACCTTGGCATCGCCAGTCAGCACATAGACCCGCCATGGCTGTGCGTTGGTGCCCGACGGCGCCCGGCTGGCCACGGCCAGGATCTCGTTGACCACGTCGCGCGGCACCGGCGTATCGAGAAACGCGCGCACCGAGCGGCGCGTGATGATGGCCTGATCGATCAGGGCGGCGCTCCGTTTCTGCAGCGAATCCATGGTTGTTAACTCCTCTGCGCGGGCCGGATCATGCACCGGCATCCGCGGGTTCGCACACCAGGGCCTGCAGGGCATCGCGCAACGCGGGCGGCAGCGGCACCGGGCGGCGCGTGGCGCGATCCACATAGACATGAACAAAATGGCCCTGCGCCGCAGCGACGTCTTCATCGTTACGGAACAGGCCCACTTCGTAGCGCACGCTCGAATTGCCCAGCCGCGCCACGCGCAGCCCCGCCACCACCGTGTCGGGAAAACTCAGCGCGGCAAAATAATTGCATTGCGTCTCGATCACCAGCCCGATGGTGTCGCCGGACTCGATATCCAGCACGCCCTCCCGGATCAGGTAGGTGTTCACCACGGTATCGAAATAACTGTAGTAGATGACGTTGTTGACGTGGCCATAGACGTCGTTATCCATCCAGCGCGTGGTGATGGGCTGGAAATGGCGATAGGCGCTGCGGGTATCTGCGGTCGGTTTCATCGAAAAGCGCGAAATGGGGAAATTAGCGGCGGATCACCAGCGCAACGCCACCGGCGGCCAGGGCCATGCCAAGCGCGGCCAGCAGCGGGAAGCTCTCGCCGAACAGCAGCCACGCCATGGCGGCGGTGGTCGGCGGGGTGAGATACATCAGGCTGGATACCTTGGTGGCCGCGCCTTGGCGGATCAACAGGAACAGCAGCGAGATGGCCCCGATGGACAACGCGACCACCGACCAGGCGAGCGCGCCAACCATCTCGGCATTCCACTCAACGTGACGGGTTTCGGTCAGGAACATGAACGGCAGGCAGGCCAGCGCCGCCGCCGCGAACTGGATCACCGAGCCCATGCGCAGGTCGAACATCGGGCAATGGCGTTTCTGGTATAGCGTGCCGAAGGTGATCGAGAACAAGGCGCCCAGCGCCAGCAGCAGGCTTGGCGCGGACAGCCCGCTGGCCGACAGTTTGTTTGCCACCACCAGACCCACGCCAAGGATGCCTAGCAGCAACCCCAGCCACTGGCGCCGCCCGATGGTCTCACCCATGCGCGAGGCCGCCAGCGCGGTCAGGATCGGCTGCATGCCGACGATCAGCGCGGAGACGCCCGCCGGCATGCCAAGCTTGACCGCTGCCCACACGCCACCCAGGTAGCCCGCCTGCAGGAACAGCCCTGCCAGCGCGATGTGCCCGACCATGCGCCAGTCGGTCGCCCCGGCGCGCTGCGGCAGCGGGACGCGCGCCATCAACACGAAGGGCACCATCAGCACCAGCACACCGACAAAGCGCAGAAACAGGAAGGTCATCGGCTCCGCGTGCGGCATGCCGTACTTGGCTACGATGAATCCCGTGCTCCAGATCACGACGAACAGCCACGGCATGGCGGCCATCCACAAGGTGCCGCGTGCCGCGTGGGCCTGGCTGGTTGCACTCATCGTTGCGCCTTCTCCGTATCGCCAGTGGGCAGGATCGCACCTGCACCCGCACCTGCACCAGCGGCGTCCGGCTTGTCGCGCCGGGCATAGCGTTCGTGATATTGCGCGGCGAGTGCGATGGTCTGCGCATGCACCGCGACGGTATTCTCGATCTGGTTGCCGTAGCCGCCGGCCATGGCCACGGCAATGGGCAGGCCGCGTTCCAGGGCCGCATCAAACACCAGGCAGTCGCGCCGGGCCAGCCCGGCCAGCGTCAGTTTCAGGCGTCCAAGCCGGTCGCCCTCATGCGGATCGGCCCCGGCTAGATAAATGAGCAGGTCGGGAGCGAAACGCGCGAACAGCGTATCGAGTGCGCCCTGCAGCGCTTGGGCGTAAGCCTCGTCGTCGCAGCCATCGGGCAGGCCCACGTCGAGATCGCTGGCCTCCTTGCGGAAGGGATAGTTTTTCTCGCCATGCAAGGACAGCGTGAAGACGAAGGGATCGTCACGCAGGATGGAGGCGGTGCCGTTGCCCTGGTGCACGTCGAGGTCGACCACGGCCACGCGCGCCACCCGGCCGTCGCCACGCAATTGGCGCGCGGCGATGGCCGCGTCGTTGAAGACACAGAAGCCACCGCCCTTATCGGCATAGGCGTGGTGCGTGCCGCCCGCCAGGTTGACCGAGATACCCTCACGCAGCGCTACGCGGCAGGCCTCGATGGTGGCACCAGCGGAGCGCCGCGAGCGCTCGACCATGGCGTCCGACCACGGAAAGCCAATCTCGCGCTGGCGCGCCGGGTCCAGTTCGCCCAGGGAGACGCTCGCGACATATTCAGGCGTGTGCGCCAGCAGCAAGGCATCGTCCCCGGCCCGCGGCGCCTCGACCAGCACCAGCCCTGGCACGTCGCGCTCGACCGTCTCCCTCAACATGCTGTACTTGCGCATCGGGAAGCGGTGGCCCTCAGGTAGGGGCAGGACAAAATGATCGGCGTAAAAAGCGAGCATGAGGGCAAACATAGGCGGGCGGCCGGTCGCGGCAACTTGGCCGTGCATCGGCCGGCGGGTTGCGCCCTTGGGAGACGGCGATTCCGGCAGACCGCGATGGTAGCACTGTGCTGGCTCCAGGGTGCGCGGCCCCTCCCGTCCCTCCTCCCTGCAAGGTGCCGGGCGTGGCACGCCTGCCGATGCTACGCAGCCAAAATGTGACAGCGCACCGACTTCAACAACAGTTATTTGTGCAATGCACAAGAAGCCCTTGACACCGTTTTTCTTTTCCCTACAATTGGAATTGTTGCGGCGCACCATCGATTTTGCAGAGCAAGCGGAGCGCGCCGATAACCCCCTTACGCCTGGGGCTGGCTGACGAGAAAACAGGTTTAACCTTGATTTCGTCATGGCTTTGACATCTGGGCGGCCTAATTTTGCATGACCTTGAACTTCATTATTGGAGACCAGCATGAGCTTCACCCCGGAACAAGTCGCCGCAGCGCAAAAAGCCAACCTCGAAACCCTGTTTGGCCTGACCACCAAAGCTTTTGAAGGCATCGAAAAGCTGGTCGAGCTGAACCTGCAAGTCGTCAAGGCCACGTTCGCTGAAAACGTGGACAACGCCAAGAAGGCCCTCTCGGCCAAGGACGCCCAGGAATTCCTGGCCCTCCAGACCTCGCTGGTCCAGCCGGTTGCCGAAAAGGCCCTGGCCTACAGCCGCCACGTGTACGAAATCGCCTCGGAAACCCAGGCTGAATTCACCAAGGTCGCCGAAGCCCAGCTGGCCGAGAACTCGAAGAAGGTGCAAACCCTGGTCGAGAACCTCGCCAAGAACGCCCCGGCCGGCTCCGAGTCGACCGTTGCCATCGTGAAGTCCGCGATCAGCGCCGCCAACAACGCTTACGAGTCGGTCCAGAAGGCCACCAAGCAAGCTGTTGAAATCGCTGAGACCAACTTCCAGGCAGC
Source organism: Cupriavidus sp. GW822-FHT03E04 (assembly GCF_058801495.1). NCBI lineage: Bacteria > Pseudomonadati > Pseudomonadota > Betaproteobacteria > Burkholderiales > Burkholderiaceae > Cupriavidus > Cupriavidus sp. GW822-FHT03E04. Next base: position 82,179 of record NZ_JBXANI010000019.1, on the reverse strand, counting down.
CGCCAGCGCCGCCACCAAGGCCGCACAGCAAGCCAGCGCCACGGCTCGCACCGCGACCAAGAAGGCCACCACCGCCGCCTAATCCGCGACGGCAGGAAACGGACCGGCTTCGGCCGGTTCGTTGGCAAAGCGCGCCTGGCATGGCCAGCGCATTTTGCCAACGAAGGCAGCACGGAAGGCTACCCAAGCCGCTCTGCCTCCTACGGTGTCTCCTCGGTATCTGGTTTCCATGTATTCCAATATCGATTCATTCCCGGCCATGCGCCGGGATTTTTTTGCCCGCGACACATGGGCAAGCGGACACACTGACACACGCCCTCCCCTGTGCAAGCAAGCTTTGACCGGCGTAGCCGCAAGCGTATGCGGAAAAAATCTGGCGGTTAATTGCGGATCGAGATGTAAAAAGGCCCGCCATACGGCGGGCCTCACTCGTGTCGCTAACGTCCGGGCTTAGCGCTTGCGCGGCGGCGGGACGTCGGTGCAGACACCTTCGTAGATCTCGGCTGCCATGCCGATGGATTCGCCCAGCGTCGGGTGCGGGTGGATGGTCTTTCCGATATCCACTGCATCGGCACCCATCTCGACTGCCAGGCAGACTTCGCTGATCAGGTCGCCGGCATGCATGCCAACGATGCCCCCGCCGATGATCCGGTGGGTTTCCTCGTCGAAGATCAGCTTGGTAAAGCCTTCGTCGCGGCCATTGGCGATAGCACGGCCGGAAGCTGCCCACGGGAACACGCTCTTGCTGTACTTGATCCCCTGCGCCTTGCACTGGTCTTCGGTCACGCCGGCCCAGGCCACTTCCGGATCGGTGTAGGCCACCGACGGAATCTGCTTGACATCAAAGTAGGCCTTCTCGCCGTGCGCGGCTTCCGCTGCCACGTGCGCTTCGTGCACCGCCTTGTGGGCCAGCATGGGCTGGCCGACGATGTCGCCGATAGCGAAGATGTGCGGCACATTGGTGCGCATCTGCTTGTCGACGTCGATAAAGCCGCGATCCGTGACCGCCACCCCCGCCTTCTCCGCGCCGATGCGCTTGCCGTTGGGCACGCGGCCCACCGACACCAGCACCAGGTCGTAGCGTTGCGGCTCGGCCGGCGCCTGTTCGCCTTCGAACTTGACGTAGATGCCGTCCGGCTTCGCTTCCACGCCGACCGTCTTGGTCTTGAGCATGACCTTGTCGAAGCGCTTCTTGTTCATCTTGTCCCAGACCTTGACCAGGTCGCGGTCGGCGCCCTGCATCAGGCCATCGAGCATTTCCACCACGTCGATGTTGGCGCCCAGCGTGCTGTACACCGTGGCCATTTCCAGCCCGATGATGCCACCGCCGATGACCAGCATCTTGTTGGGCACTTCCGGCAGTTCCAGCGCGCCGGTGGAGTCGACGATGCGCGGGTCCTCGGGGATGAAAGGCAACTTGACCGCCTGGCTGCCGGCGGCGATGACGGCTTTTTCGAAGCGGATCACCGTCTTCTTGCCCGTCGTCTCCTTGGCGTCGCCTTCGGTTTCCTGCACCTCGAGGTGATGCGGGTCGAGGAAGGTGCCGATACCGCGCACGACCTGTACCTTGCGTGCCTTGGCCATGCCGGCCAGGCCGCCGGTCAGCTTGCCGACCACGGTTTCCTTGTAGTGGCGCAGCCCGTCGAGGTCGATCTTGGCCTCGCCGAACAGGATGCCGTGGGCCGCCAGGGCCTTGGCTTCGTCGATCACGGCGGCGTTGTGCAGCAGCGCCTTCGAGGGGATGCAGCCCACGTTCAGGCAGACGCCGCCGAGCGTGCTGTAGCGTTCGACCAGCACGGTGTTCATGCCGAGATCGGCACTGCGGAAGGCGGCCGAGTAGCCACCAGGGCCGGCGCCGAGCACCAGCATGTCGCAGGTAATATCCGCGCTGCCCGCATGCGCGGCGGCCACGGGAGCCGCAGCCGGAGCTGGAGCCGCCGCGGGCGCGGATGCCTGCGCAGGCGCGGGCGCAGGGACCGGCGCGGCCGCCGGCTTGGCCGCGGCTTCGCTCTCCAGCGTGCAGATGACGGCGCCCTTGGCGACCTTGTCGCCCACCTTGACGCGCACCTCCACCACCTTGCCGGCGGCGGATGACGGCACATCCATGCTGGCCTTGTCGGACTCGAGCACGATCAGCGACTGCTCCTGCTCGACCGTATCGCCAGCCTTGACCAGCACCTCGATGACTTCCACCGCGTCGAAATCGCCGATATCCGGCACCTGGACTTCGATCACACTCATGTTTTGCTCCTCAAGAACGCACTCCGCTTCAGATGCGGGGCGCGCCATCGTTATTGGTTGCTCCGTCGCCAGCCATGTCAGCCAGTTGCACCACCTGCACCTCGACCGGGCCTGCCGAACTCTTGTCGAACTCCACCCCTGCATCCACCCCGATCCGCGCGATCTCGCGGGCAGCCAGGCCCGGCTGGTCGTAGACCGCGTGCATGGCGCCCAACGCGTAGTTGCGCCCCGAGCCAATGCCCCAGAAGCGATCGAACGAGAAGACTTCGCGGTATGAATACACGCCGAAGATGCCGGCCGGATTGGCAATCAGGCAGACGATCTGCGAGGACTCGTAAGGATCGTCCTCGTCCTCCTTGGTGTTGATGAAATACTCGTTCTTGAGTTTTTCATGCACCTTGAGGAAGGTCCGGAAGACGTCATCGCGCGAACCCAGCCGGCAATCCTCGCCCAGTCCGGCCAACAGGCTGCGCATGACCGGGAAGTGCGCGGTGGTGCCGGCGAGCGCCACGAAGCTGTCACCCACCGGGAACACCTTCTGGTTGCGCTCGTAGGCGCGCGTGAGCCGGGTGTCGCCAAACGTCACCAGCGCGTCGGCGGCAATCGCCACTTCGCCGGCCTTCTTGACGACAACGCAGGTAGTCATGGGCTCGCTTCCTGTTTGCAGGTTGCAGACGTTGCAGGTAAGGGCGCGCATGGCCGCGAGGCCGGGCGCGCCCTGCCCGCCTTACAGCAGGATGCGGCGGAAATCGGCCAGCAACTGACCGAAATAGGTGTTGAAGCGAGCCGCTTCCGCACCGTCGATGACGCGGTGATCCCACGACAGCGACAGCGGCAGCGTCAGGCGTGGCACGAACTGCTTACCATCCCACACCGGCTTCTGGTACGACTTGCACACGCCCATGATGGCCACTTCCGGCGCGTTGATGATCGGCGTGAAATACGTGCCGCCGATGCCGCCCAGCGAGGAGATCGAGAAGCAGCCGCCTTGCATCTGGTCCGGCTTGAGCTTGCCGTCGCGCGCCAGCTTGGCCAGTTCGTTCATTTCCTGGCCGATCTCGATCACGCCCTTCTTGTCGGCGTTCTTGATCACCGGCACAACCAGGCCGTTCGGCGTGTCAGCGGCGAAACCGATGTTGAAATACTGTTTCAGCACCAGGTTCTCGCCATCGAGCGAAGCGTTGAAGTTCGGGAATTTCTTCAGCGCGGCGACGGTGGCCTTGATCATGAAGGCCAGCATGGTGACTTTGACGCCTTGCTTCTCGTATTCCTTGTTGAGCTGCACGCGGAAGGCTTCCAGCTCGGTGATGTCGGCCTCGTCGTGATTGGTGACGTGGGGAATCATCACCCAGTTGCGATGCAGGTTCGCGCCCGAGAGCTTCTTGATGCGCGACAGTGGCTTGCTTTCGACCTCGCCGAAACGGGTGAAATCCACCTTCGGCCACGGCAGCAGGTTCAGCTCGCCACCACCAGCCGGGGCAGCGGCTGCCTTTGCCGGGGCTGCGGCCTGACCGCTCATCACGCCCTTGACGTAGGCCTGCACGTCGTCCTGGGTGATCCGCCCCTTGGGGCCGGTGCCCGGCACGCGCGACACATCCACACCCAGCTCACGCGCGAACTTGCGCACGGAGGGGCTGGCATGGGCAGCGGTGCCGGTCACGCCGGCTACCGGAGCAGCCGCGGCGGGCGCGGCCGCAGGGACCGGGGCCGGAGCGCTGGCTGCGGGAGCGGGAGCGGCAGCCGGAGCAGCAGCAGCCGGGGCAGCCGGGGCAGCAGCGGCAGGCGCGCTGGCCGGAGCACCGGCGGCGCCTTCGAGAATCAGGATCAGCGTGCCTTCGGCGACGTTGTCACCGACCTTGATCCGGACTTCCTTGACCACCCCGGCGGCCGGCGACGGCACGTCCATGGTGGCCTTGTCGGACTCCAGCGTCACCAGCGCGTCTTCGGCGTTGATGGTGTCGCCCGGCTTGACGTGGACTTCGATCACCGGGACCGAGTCGTAGTCGCCGATGTCCGGCACCTTGACCTCGACCGGGCCTGCGGCAGCGGCCGGCGCGGGAGCGCTGGCTGCCGCCGGGGCCGGGGCCGGCGTCGGGGCGGGAGCCGGCGCGGCGGCGGCGGCTGCGGGAGCCGGTGCGGGCGCGGCGGCAGCCGCACCGGCAGGCTCCAGCATCACCAGCACGGTGCCTTCGGCGACGTTGTCGCCAATCTTGATCCTGACTTCCTTGACAGTGCCGCCCTGGGGCGAAGGCACGTCCATCGTGGCCTTGTCCGATTCCAGGGTCACCAGCGCGTCTTCCGCGTTGATGGTGTCGCCCGGTTTCACGTGCACTTCGATGACGGGAACGGCGTCGTAATCGCCGATATCCGGCACCTTGATTTCAATCGCTTGACTCATTCAGTGTCTCCTGGGCAGGCCAGCGCGCACGACAAACACGAGCGTGTGAGGTTACCCTCACCGCCGTGATCTGTCACGCCGCCGCGCCGCAAGGCGCCGGGAATCAGCCCGGCGCCCGCGCACGCGGCATTGCCGCTCCTGCGGGGGTTCGTGCAGTCGGCCTGCTTAGACCGACATCGGGTTCGGCTTGTTGGGGTCGAGGTTGTACTTCTTGATGGCTTCGGCCACCTTGTCGCGACCGATGGCACCTTCGTCAGCCAGCGCCTTCAGTGCAGCCAGCGTCACCCAGTGACGGTCCACCTCGAAGAAGTGGCGCAGCTTCTCGCGGGTGTCCGAGCGGCCGAAACCATCGGTGCCCAGCACCACGAAACGACGCGGCACGAAGGGACGGATCTGGTCGACAAAGGCGCGCACGTAATCGGTCGAGGCGATCACCGGGCCGCGCACCGACTTGAGGCTCTTGGTCACGTGCGACTCGCGTTGCGGCTCGCTCGGGTGCAGCAAGTTCCAACGCTCCACGTCGTGGCCTTCGCGGGCCAGTTCGGTAAAGCTCGGGCAACCCCACAGGTCCGATTCCACGCCCCAGTCCTTCTTGAGCAGGTCGGCAGCGGCAATCACCTCGCGGAAGATCGTGCCCGAACCCAGCAGCTGCACGCGCGGTGCATTGCTGTTTTCCACGCCCTTCTTGAACTGGTACATGCCCTTGACGATGTCGCCCTCTACGCCAGCCGGCATTTCCGGATGCTCGTAGTTCTCGTTCATCACCGTCAGGTAGTAGTAGACGTCTTCCTGCTCGGCGTACATGCGGCGCAGGCCGTCCTGCATGATCACCGCCAGCTCGTACTGGAAGGTCGGGTCATACGAGATGCAGTTCGGGATCACGGCATGGAACACATGCGAGTGGCCGTCTTCGTGCTGCAGGCCTTCGCCGTTGAGCGTGGTGCGGCCCGAGGTGCCGCCCAGCAGGAAGCCGCGCGAGCGCATGTCGGCGGCCGCCCAGCACAGGTCGCCGATACGCTGGATGCCGAACATCGAGTAATAGATGTAGAACGGGATCATCTGGATGCCGTGCGTCGAGTACGACGTGGCGGCGGCGATCCAGTCGCACATGGCGCCGGCTTCGTTGATGCCTTCCTGCAGCACCTGGCCAGTCTGCGATTCCTTGTAGAACATCAGCTGGTCGTGGTCTTCCGGCACGTACTTCTGGCCTTGCTGGTTCCAGATGCCGATCTGGCGGAACAGGCCTTCCATGCCGAAGGTACGCGACTCGTCGGGCACGATGGGCACCACGTGCTTGCCGATCTGCTTGTCCTTGAGCAGCGTGTTCAGGATCCGTACGAAGGCCATGGTGGTGGACACTTCACGGCCTTCACTGGTGGCCTTGAGCAGCGCGTCGAAGGCGGACAGCTCAGGCACCTTCAGGGCCTCTGCCTTCTGGCGGCGGGCCGGCAGGTAGCCGCCCAGGTCCATGCGGCGGGCGCGCATGTATTCCAGTTCCTTCGAGCCTTCCTCGAAGGTGATGTACGGCACTTCCTCGATCTTGTCGTCGGAGACCGGGATGTTGAACTGGTCGCGGAAGCGGCGGATCGCGTCCACCGGCATCTTCTTTTGCTGGTGGCTGATGTTCATGGCCTGGCCGGCATCGCCCATGCCATAGCCCTTGATGGTCTTGGCCAGGATCAGCGTGGGCTGGCCCTTGTGTTCGTTGGCGGCGCTATAGGCGGCGTAGATCTTGTGCGGATCGTGGCCACCACGGTTCAGGCGCCAGATGTCCTCGTCGGACCAGTCGGCCACCATCGCCTTGAGCTCAGGGGTATTGAAGAAATGCTCGCGCACGTAGGCGCCGTCCTTGGCCTTGAAGGTCTGGTACTCGCCGTCCACGCAATCCATCATGCGCTTCATCAGCAGGCCCTTCTTGTCGCGTGCCAGCAGCTGGTCCCAGCGGCTGCCCCACACCACCTTGATCACGTTCCAGCCGGCGCCGCGGAACTCGGATTCGAGTTCCTGGATGATCTTGCCGTTGCCGCGCACCGGGCCATCCAGGCGCTGCAGGTTGCAGTTGATCACGAACACCAGGTTGTCCAGCTTCTCGCGCCCGGCCATGCCGATGGCGCCCAGCGATTCCGGCTCGTCGGTCTCGCCGTCGCCCAGGAAGGCCCAGACCTTGCGGCCTTCGGTCTGCACCAGGCCGCGGCTGTGCAGGTACTTCATGAAGCGGGCCTGGTAGATGGCCATGATCGGGCCCAGGCCCATCGACACCGTCGGGAATTGCCAGAAGTCCGGCATCAGCCACGGGTGCGGGTAGGACGAGATGCCCTTGCCGTCGACTTCCTGGCGGAAGCTGTCGAGTTGTTCCGTGCTCAGGCGGCCGAGCAGGAAGGCGCGCGAATACACGCCCGGGGCCGAGTGGCCCTGCACGAACACCAGGTCGCCGCCGTGTTTCTCGGACGGAGCGTGCCAGAAGTGGTTGTAGCCGACGTCATACAGCGTGGCCGCCGAGGCAAACGAGGAAATATGGCCGCCAACGTTGGTGTGCTTGTTGGCGCGCAGCACCATCGCCATGGCGTTCCAGCGGGTGTACGAGCGGATGCGGTGCTCGATGTCCTGGTCGCCGGGAATGCGGGCCTGCTGCTCCACCGGGATGGTGTTGATGTACTGCGTTTCAGCGTGGAACGGCTGGGTGACGCCGTTCACGCGTGCGTATTCGATCTGCTTGTCGATCAGGAAGGCGGCCCTGTCGGTGCCTTCGGCGGCGATCACGCCCTGCAGGGCATCAAGCCACTCGTGGGTTTCCTGGGGATCGGCGTCGTTGGCGCTGCTTGCGCCGAGGATCTGCTCTGGTACAGCTGACATGACTGTCTCCTGGTGAATTCCTGCCTCGGTGCCCCCTGATTCTTGTGGTGGGAGCCCCGGCCTGACGGTGTGACTACGGTACGGCGCGCGGGCCGCGAGTGTCTTCGCACGGTCCTTCGCTAGCGCTTCGCCCGGGCTTGCCAGCGAGGCTGGCAGGACCGGACGCAGCACTGCCGTCCGCACTTTTCGGTCGGACCGATTCTATGGAAGCACATTGGGCAAGACAAGCCTAATTTTCAAATTGCGATATGGTTTCTTACAATGCGAAATATTGCGGCAGCGCACCACAAAACTGCGCCAGCCCTTGCCACCAAACGCCGCCGACCCGCCGCGCCTTCGGCAGGAATGCCGCAGTGCCGCATTGGCGCTTACCCCAAGCGACGGGGCGCCGCAATCCCGCTACACTGGTCGGTCAGTCGTCAATCCCACCATGCCGTCCCTCAAAGATTTCTTTTCCCACCTCCGCGCCGCAGTCGTCCCTCCCTCCGCTTCCGGCTCCGCCAAGGCGAGCGGCAGCGACCCTACGCTGGTCGCCCCGCCCAACCCGCTGACGCCCCTCGATACGCTTGGCCACGTGGACGAGCCCGCCGCCGTCAACGGGCCGCCGCGCGGATTGTGGTGGCTGCGCTGGCGCAACCTGGTGGCGACCAGCTGGTTCATGTTCATCCCGCTGATAGCGATCGTGCTGTTCACGGTGGCGATGGGCGTGATCCTGTGGTCGCTCCATGAAACCGAGCGCCAGCAGCAACGCGACGCGCTTTATCGCGACGCTGCCTGGGCCCAGCAGCGCGTGCGCCTGTCCCTGCTGAGCAACCAGGATCAGCTAGCCTCGCTGGCGCGCGACATCGCCGCCGCCCAGCTGGACCAGGGCGCCTACCGCACCGCCGCGCAGGAAATCCTGCGCGAGAACCCGGAAATCGTCTTCGTCAACTGGCTGGATGCGACCCGGCGCGGGCGCTGGTCGCTGCCGTCCACCTCCGAATTCGCCAGCCGGCTGCGCGAAACCCAGGACCAGCCGCTGGAGCCCGAGGTGCTCGATACCTTCGACGCAGCGCGCGAAACCCAGCGCGTGGTGTACTCGCGCCCGCTGGTCAACGACCGCGGCGACAGCTTCATGCTGATGGAGGTGCCGATCGTACGGGACAACGAGTTCCTCGGCACCCTCGGCGCGCTTTACTCCATCAACGGCATCCTGACCCACCTGCTGCCGCCGGAGCTGACCGAGCGCTACCGCTTCTCGCTGATCGACAAGAACAACCAGATCCGCGCCAGCACTTCGTTGCGGCCGGTGCCGGGCAACGCGCTGTCCTACGAGGTGCTGCTGGACCCGCCGGGGCACTCGTTGTCGCTGCGCGCCGACGCCTACCCGCCCGCCTCCAACCTGCCCAACAACATGCTGCTGTGGCTGGTGGTGGGGCTGTCGTGCTTCCTGCTGTGGAGCCTGTGGAGCATGTGGCGCCACACCAGCCGGCGCTCCGAGGCGCAGCGCGCCTTGCTGGCTGAGACGTCGTTTCGCCGCGCGATGGAAAACTCGATGCTGATCGGGTTGCGCGCACTCGACCTGAATGGCCGCATCACTTACGTCAATCCCGCCTTCTGCCGCATGACCGGCTGGCAGGACAGCGACCTGGTCGGCCGCGTGCCGCCCTTCCCTTATTGGCCGCCCAATGACCATCAGGAGATGCAAAAGCAGATCGACCTGACGTTGCAGGGCAAATCCCCGGCCAGCGGCTATGAGATGCGCGCCATGCGGCGCGACGGCAGCAGCTTCTACGCCCGCATGTATGTCTCGCCGCTGGTGGACAGCCGCGGCAGGCACACCGGCTGGATGGCCTCGATGACGGATATCACCGAGCCCAAGCGCGCCCGCGAGGAGCTCGCCGCCGCCCACGACCGTTTCACCACGGTGCTGGAAAGCCTGGACGCCGCGGTGTCCGTGCTGGCCACCGACAAGCCCGAGCTGCTGTTCGCCAACCGCTATTACCGCCAGCTGTTCGGCTGGGAAGCCGAGGGCCACCTGAAGCTGGCCGGCGGCGAGGTCGACAAGGAGCAGGTCTCCAGCGACGCCACCGACTTCGTCGACGCCTACGCCGGCCTGCCAGCCTCGGAGCTGATGCCCTACTCCTCGGACGCGCGGGAAGTCTTCGTGCCCGACATGCAGAAATGGTTCGAAGTGCGCCGCCGCTACATTCAGTGGGTCGACGGCCATCTGGCGCAGATGCAGATCGCCACCGATATCACGGTGCGCAAGGCCGCCGAGGAAATGGCGCGCCAGCATGAGGAACGGCTGCAGTTCACCAGCCGCCTGACCACCATGGGCGAGATGGCGTCGTCGCTCGCGCACGAGCTGAACCAGCCGCTGGCGGCCATCAACAACTACTGCATGGGCGCGGTGGCCCGGCTGCGCTCCGGGCGCAGCACCGCCGAGGACCTGATCCCGATCCTGGAGAAGACCTCGGCGCAGGCCGTGCGCGCCGGCACCATCATCAGCCGCATCCGGGGCTTCGTGAAGCGCAGCCAGCCCCAGCGCCGCGAAGCCGCCCTGCACGACATCGTGGCCGACGCGGTCGGGCTGGCCGACCTGGAGGCCACCCGCCGCCGCGTCACCATCCTGACCCGGCTGCCGGCGCCGCCGGTGGTGCTGTTCGTCGATCCGGTGCTGATCGAGCAGGTGCTGGTCAACCTGCTTAAGAACGCCGTCGAGGCCATGGCCGGGCTGCCGGCGCTGCGCGCCACCGGCGTGGTGCGCCTGCACGCGCGCATCGAGCCGGGCGAGATCGGCCCGAACATGCGCATCGACGTGATCGACCAGGGCCCTGGCGTTGACGAAGCCACGAAAGAACGCCTGTTTGAACCGTTCTTCAGCACCAAGTCCGACGGCATGGGCATGGGCCTGAATATCTGCCGCTCCATCATCGAGTCCCACCAGGGGCGCCTGTGGGTAGAGAACAATGCCGACGGCATCGGCTGCACGTTCAAGATCATGCTGCCGCTGCAGCCGGCGCTGATCGACCAATAACCGACCAATAAGGCGCCGGGCGGGCCGCCCGGCATTGCCAAGACAGGATCAGGCGCGCCAGGGCCGCCCCTGTCGCTTGCCGCCCGGCCCGGTTACACTTGGCGGCAAATGACTTTGATGTCCCAGGAGACTTCATGACCGTAACGCCAAACCCCACCTCCCACCGCGGCGAGACCGTCTTCATCGTCGACGACGATGAAGCCATGCGCGACTCGCTGACCTGGCTGCTGGAGGGCAATGGCTACCAGGTTCGCAGCTTTACCAGCGCCGAACAGTTCCTTTCCGCCTACGACTCGGGCCAGGTCTCCTGCCTGATCCTGGACGTGCGGATGCCGGGCATGAGCGGGCCCGAGCTGCAGGAACGCATGATCGCGGAGAACATCAATATCCCGATCGTCTTCATCACCGGCCACGGCGACGTGCCGATGGCAGTCTCCACCATGAAGAAGGGCGCAATCGACTTCATCGAAAAGCCGTTCGATGAGTCCGAACTGCGATCGCTGGTGGAGCGCATGCTGCAAAAGGCCCGCACCGACCATTCCGCCGCCCGCGAGCAGCGCGCCGCCAAGGACCTGCTGGGCAAGCTCACCACGCGCGAGCAGCAGGTGCTGGAGCGCATCGTGGCCGGCCGGCTGAACAAGCAGATTGCCGACGACCTGGGCATTTCCATCAAGACCGTGGAGGCGCACCGCGCCAACATCATGGAAAAGCTCAACGTCAACACCGTGGCCGACCTGCTGCGCCTGGCCCTGTCCAAAAACAGCTGAAGCAACAGCCGAAACAGCCGAGCCGGCGCCGAAGCCCCCCGCCGAGCTTGCGGGGGGGGTGCCAGCTCAACGCCCGAGGTACTCCTCGTCGCGAAAGGTCACGACCCATTGCGGCTTGTAGACCACGAACACCGCCACCAGCATGCCCGTGAGAAAGGCCTCGCCAAACGCCAGGATCAGCACGGCGGTCAGCGTATCGGGCAGCGACAGCACCCCGTCGCCCACGCTGTAGCTACGCCAGACCGCGCGCGCCGCCCCCGCGCCCAGGGCGGCCAGCCCGGCGGCAAAGTAGCCATGGCCGAGGATGAACACAAAGGGATGGCGCGGCAGCAGCCGGCGCATGGCCCCCTGCAGCGCGGCCGACAACAAGGCGGGCAACAACCCCATCCAGACATAGCGCGGCCATAGCGCCGCCCAGTCCAGCCGGGCCCAGGTGTCGCCAGCCAGGTAGCCCAGCCCCAGGAACGACACCAGATCCACCACGAACAGCGACAGCAGGGCCAGCGGCAGCCCGAACAGGGTCACCATCAGGGTGGCGCCGAACAGCTGGATCGCCAGCCCGCCCGGCAGCGTCGCACGGGCCGTCCATAGCAGCGCCAGCAGCACCAGCGCGCCCAGCCAGCCGTGCTGCAAATCGTCGCGCTGCAGCAGTTGCCAAGGCCGGCGGCTCAGCGCCCAGGCCATGGCGGCCAGGCTGAGCACGATGAGGACAGCTGGTTCGGCCGCGGCGGCCATGGCGAAAGGGTTCGGGGCATCCATGCGGCCATGCTACCAGCGCCCTACTCTCCTGCGCCCCGGGTTGCGTCAACCTTTATAATTCCGCTTTGACCACCTCCAGCTCTCCAGCGCCCATCCCCATGCCAGCCCAACTCATCGACGGCAACGCCCTTGCCAAGCAACTCCGCACCGAAGCCGCCCAGCGCGCCGCCCGCCTGACCGAACGCGGCCACCGGCCCGGCCTGGCCGTGGTCCTGGTGGGCGAAGACCAGGCTAGCCAGGTTTATGTGCGCAACAAGGTCAAGGCCTGCGACGACAATGGCTTCCATTCCTCGCTCGACCGCTACCCCGCCGACCTGTCCGAGGCCGACCTGCTGGCCCGCATCGACGCCCTGAACCGCGACCCGCACATCCACGGCATCCTGGTGCAGTTGCCGCTGCCCAAGCATATCGACAGCCACAAAGTGCTCGAAGCGATCGCCCCGGAAAAAGACGTGGACGGCTTCCACGTGGCCAATGCCGGCGCCCTGATGACCGGCGCCCCGCTGTTCCGCCCGTGCACGCCCTATGGCTGCATGAAGATGCTGGAATCGGTCGATTTCCCGCTGCGCGGCGCCCGCGCGGTGGTGGTCGGCGCCTCCAATATCGTCGGCAAGCCGATGGCGATGCTGCTGCTGCAGGCCGGCGCCACCGTCACCATCTGCAACAGCAAGACGCGTGACCTGGGCGCCCATACGCGCGACGCGGACGTGATCGTGGCCGCCGTGGGCCGGCGCAACATCATCACCGCTGACATGGTCAAGCCCGGCGCGGCCGTGATCGACGTGGGCATGAACCGCGACGACAATGGCAAGCTGTGCGGCGATGTCGACTTCAACGGCGTCAAGGAAGTGGCCGGCTACATCACCCCTGTGCCGGGCGGCGTTGGCCCGATGACCATTACGATGCTGCTGATCAATACGCTGGAAGCCGCCGAGCGCGCGGCCGGCTGAACGTCGTATCGGCCTGCCGCGGACAGCGCCGGCGCCTTGCGCGCCGGGTGCTGCCTGGCACTGGAAATCCCGCTGCCCCGCCCCAATGTGCGGGGCATTGCCCTTACTGGCCCTGCCAAGAGAGACGTCATGGACCAAGCCGCCAACCAAGCCAACGCTGCAAATCACGCAAACGGCGACAATCCGCTGCTGGATTTCACCGACCTGCCGCGTTTCTCCGAGATCCGCCCCGAGCACATCGGCCCGGCGCTGGACGTGCTGCTGGCGACCGCGCAAGCCGCCGTCGACCGTGCCGAAGACCCGGCCACCGAAGCCACGTGGGCCAATGCCGTGGAAGCGCTGGAAGCCGCCACCGAGCCGCTGGGACGCGCCTGGGGCGTGGTGGGTCACCTGAGCGCGGTGGCGGATACGCCGCCCTTGCGCCAGGCGCATAGCGACAACCTGCCGCGCATGACCGAGTTCTGGTCGTCGCTGGGCCAGAGCCTGGCGCTCTATGACAAGTACAAGGCAATCGCCGCGAGCCCCGAATTCGCCACCATGAGCGCGGCTCGGCGCCAACTGATGGAAAACGAGTTGCGCGGTTTCCGCCTGGGCGGCGCGGAACTGCCCGAAGACAAGAAGCCCCGCTTTGCCGCGATCCAGGAGCAGCAGGCCCAGTTGTCCAAGGCCTTCTCCGACCACGTGCTCGATGCCACCAATGCCTACGCGCTGCTGATCGAGGACGAAAGCCGCCTGAGCGGCATCCCTGAAGACGCGCTGGAAGCCGCGCGCCATGCCGCTGAAAAGGACGGCAAGCCGGGCTGGAAATTCACCCTGCACTTCCCCTCCTACTTCCCGGTGCTGCAATACGCGGACGACCGCGCGCTGCGCCAGACCATGTACGAGGCCAGCGTCACCCGCGCCTCGGAACTGGCTGAGCAGTACGGCCAGGGCAAGGCCGAGTGGGACAACACGGCCAATATGCGCGAGCAGCTCGCGCTGCGCCGCGAAGAAGCGCAGTTGCTCGGCTACGCCTCCTTCGGCGAGGTCTCGCTGGTGCCCAAGATGGCAGAATCCCCGGCCGAAGTGCTGCGCTTCCTGGACGAACTGGCCGCCAAAGCGCGTCCGTATGCCGAGAAGGACTGGGACGAGCTCAAGGCATTCACCGCAAGCGAGCTGGGCCTGAGCGACCTTTCGCCCTGGGACGTGGCCTACGCGTCGGAAAAGCTGCGCGAGCAGCGCTACGCCTTCTCCGAGCAGGAGGTAAAGCAATACTTCCCCGAGCCGCAGGTGCTCAAGGGCTTGTTCAGCGTGGTGGAGAAGCTGTTCTCGGTGCGCATCGAAGCCGACCAGGCCCAGACGTGGCACGAAGACGCGCGCTTCTTTCGCGTGGTATCGCCCGAGGGCGAGCTGCTGGCGCAGTTCTACATCGACCTTTACGCCCGCGAAGGCAAGCGCGGCGGCGCGTGGATGGATGATGCCCGAGGCCGCAAGCTGCTGGACGACGGGCGCGTGCAAACCCCGGTGGCCTACCTGACCTGCAACTTCACGGCGCCGGTGGGCGGCAAGCCCGCGGTCTTCACCCACGACGAAGTGATCACGCTGTTCCACGAGTTCGGACACGGCCTGCACCATATGCTCACCCAGGTGGGCGAGCTGGGCGTGTCCGGCATCAATGGCGTGGAATGGGATGCCGTTGAGCTGCCCTCGCAGTTCATGGAGAACTTCTGCTGGGAGTACGAAGTGCTGGCCGACATGACCGCGCACGTCGACACCGGCGAGCCGCTGCCGCGCGAGCTGTTCGAGCGCATGCTGGCCGCAAAGAACTTCCAGAACGGCATGATGACGCTGCGCCAGATCGTGTTCTCGTCGTTCGACATGCACCTGCACACCAGCTTCGACCCCGCGGGCGAGAAGTCCGTGCTGGCGCTGTCCAGGGAGATCAACGATCGCGCCCATGTGGTGCCGCAGCACCCGCTGTCACGCTGGCCGAACACCTTCAGCCATATCTTTGCCGGCGGCTATGCGGCGGGCTACTACAGCTACAAGTGGGCCGAAGTGCTGTCCGCCGACGTCTATGCGGCCTTCGAGGAAGCCGCGAAGCTCTCCGGCACCGTGCTCGATGCCGAGACCGGCGCACGCTACCGCAGGGAAATCCTGTCGGTGGGCGGCAGCCGCCCGGCCATGGAATCGTTCACCGCGTTCCGCGGCCGCGCGCCGCAGATTGACGCACTGCTGCGGCACGGCGGCATGGCGGTGGCTTAACGCAGCACGTCGTTAATAGAAGAATAGAAGAGGTTAAGCGGCTCGGTCTGAGCCGCTTTTTTCATGGCGGCTCGCGCGTGCAATGCAGGTGGTCGACAGCAACGCGCAGCCCCCGCTCACCGCAATCGCCACCGAGTAACTGCCGTAGGCATCGAAGAGCCAGCCGGCGAGGCTGCCGCCCGCCATCGCGGCAATGCCCACCGCGATGTACAACCCCCCAAGGATCGCCCCGAGGTTTGCCGTGCCGAACCAGGTCGCAGCGAGCGCCGGGTACAAGGAGATGCAACCGCCGTTGGCCGCACCGAACAGGACAGCAAACAGCGCCAGCGCCGGGAAGCTTGTGGCCCCAAGCCACACGCCGTTGAGCAGCGCGAGCATCAGCGTCAGGCACATGAGCAGCCGCCCGGGACCCAGCCTGTCGCCGAGCCCGCCCAGCAACAGGCGCCCCAGGATATTGCCGGCGCCCACCAGCCCGATCAGCAGATTCCCGGCCGTGGAAGACAAGCCATGCTGCCGCGCGTACGGATGGATATGGACCAGCGCGGCGAACAGGCCAACCGAGCCCAGCAGGATGGCGCCGAAGTACCACCAGAATCGCCCGCCGCGCACGGCCTGCGCCAGGCTGAGCCCGGATGGCGGGGGAGAATGGGCAACGCCAGGCGCCGCAGGCGCGCCATCGGGATACAGGCCGGCCTCTTCCGGGCGCCCCTTTAGCAGCATTGCCATTGCCAACCCGACCACGGCGATGGCCAGCGCGAAGCAACGCATTGTCGCCTGCCAGCTCATATGCTCCATCAGCAGGCCCGCCACCACCGGTCCGATGAACGTGCCAAGCCCGGTGCCCGCCAGCGCAAGGCCCGACGCCCGGCTGCGATGCCTGACGAACCAGCGCTGCACCGCCGTCACCGCCGGCACGTAGACCAGGCCTACACCCAGGCCCACCAGCGAGCAGAAGGCCACCAGGAACCCCGCCAGCGAATCCGTGACGACGCTGGCGATGGCAAATCCCAGCGCCAGCGAGACAATGCCCATCGCAATGACCCGGCGGGTGGAGATCCGGTCGGCCAGGGACCCGGAGAATACGCCCACCACGTAGTAAATCAGCGCGGTGAACGAGAACACGGAAGCCGCCGACGAACTGCCCACCCCGAAGCCTTCCTGGATGCTCGCGAAAAATGCGCCAAACGAGTACGCGGCGCCAAATATCAGCGCCAGCAGCACGTGCGTCGCGCCAACCACATACCAGCCCGGGAATATGTTCATCCCCGCATTCCCCCTTGCGCTCACCTTTGCCATGTTGTCTCCGGTCGCCCTCTCGCCTGCCCGCCCGCGATTCCAGCATCCTGGAATCATCGATTGCGGCACATATTCTTGTATATACAAGATAAGACAACAAATCAGCGAGCCGGGATTACCCTGATCGGAGCCACACCCGAAGCCAAAACCCGCCCCCTTTTTTCTGGCGGATGCCGACCTTGAAACGAAAAATCGCTACCAATGGAAATTGGCTAGACAAGCGCGGTCAAGTAAACTGCGTGCCATGACCTACCTGCCACCCGCCGCCGCCTACGCACACATCAAGAACTACCTGAAGGACGGACTCAGCGCCGGACGCTGGCCGCCTGGCACGCTGATGCCGTCGGAATCCGAGCTGGTCACCCAGTTCCGCGTCAGCCGCATGACCGCCAACCGGGCGGTGCGGGAACTGCAGGCCGAAGGCCTGGTGGAGCGTGTGCAGGGCGTCGGCACGTTCGCCACCCAGCCCTATCGTGCGTCGTCCACGCTGACCATCCGCGACCTGCACGACGAGATCACGGAGCGGGGCCACCGCCACCGCTCCGACGTGCACATGGCGCGCGCCGAAGTCGTCACCGAGGCATTGGCGCCGCGCATCGGGTTGCCCGTCGGCAGCGAGGTCTTCCACACCTTGATCGTGCATAGCGAGAACGGCGTGCCGCTGCTGTGCGAGGACCGCTACGTCAACCCCGCCCGCGCGCCTGACTATCTCGACGTGGACTTCACCAAGACCACGCCTACCAATTACCTGCTGACTGTGGCACCGCTATGGGAAGCGCAATACTCCATCGAGGCGCAGTTGCCCACCGAGCAGGAGGCCGAGCTGCTGGGCGTCAAGCCGAGCGAGCCCTGCCTGATCGTGATCCGCCGCACCGAAAGCCAGGGCTCGCCGATCACGCTGGCACGGCTGGTGCATCCGGGGTCGCGCTATACCATCGAGGGCTCGTTCAAGCCCTAGGCACGGCCGGGCCGCAATGCGCGCAGATGGTCGATAAACCCGCGGACCTTGGCGCTGACGTGCCGCGTATCCGGATAGACCGCAAAGACCTCGGCCCTTGGCAAGACATGGTCCGGCATCAGGACCTGAAGCCGTCCGCCCTTGAGATGGTCGTCAAGCAGCCACTCGGGCAGCGCTGCGACGCCACAGCCGGCCAGCACAAACGCTAGCAGGGCCGAGGCCGTATCCGCGTGGGCCACGTTGCGGACCCGGATCGTGTGCGGCTTGCCGTGTGGGTCAGCCAGGGTCCATTGCCCGCCCTGCCCCGCGCGATTGGCAAGCCACGGCAGCGCCGCCATCGCCTGCAGCGAATCGGGCGCGCCGGTTGCACTCAGCAGCGCCGGGCTTGCCACGATCACCAGGTTGAATTGCCCGATCGGCTTAGCGCGGTGCCGCGAGTCCTCCAGCGGCCCCACCCGGATGGCTACGTCCAGCCGCTCTGCGATCAGGTCAGCGTGGGTCGAGCTGGCCTGGTAGCTCACCCGCAGATCGGGATGCAGGCGGGCAAACCCGGCCAGCGCGGGAGCGACGACGAGGTTGCCGTAATCCACCGATGCCGTGACGCGCAAGCTGCCCGAGAAGGACGCATGACCAGACCGGACCTGCTCCACGGCCGATTCAGCCTGCCGCAGCAAGACCGAGCAGTCGCGATAGAACCGCTCGCCCGCCTCCGTCAGTGCCAGGCGCCGCGTGCTGCGCGTGAGCAATGCCACCGATAGATCTTGCTCCAGCTGCTTCACGTTGAAGCTGACCACGGCCTTGGTGGTGCCCAGCGTGCCGGCTGCCGCCGTGAACGAGCCACACTCCACCACGGCCACGAACATGGCCAGACGGTTCAGATTGATCACGTTCTCAGCGCTCCATTGTCAAAAATCAGAGAACAGTATATCGGCCACTAGGCTGTTTTCTTATTCCTCCATGGTTTCTAGAATGCCGTCTTCCAGCCTGCACCTGCATGGCGCTTGCCGCCATTGCTCGACTTTCCATGCCCTACAAATCACGCGTTGCGTCGGTCTACCTCCTCGGCTTATTTATCGACCTGGTCAATATGTTCATGGCATCGGTCGCGTTCCCCGATATCGGCCAGTCACTGCAGGCGTCCGTGGGGACCGTTGCATGGGTGGCCAATGCCTACACGCTGGGGCTGACGCTGGTCATTCCGGCAAGCACCTGGCTGGCCGGCCGCTACGGAGACAAAGCGATCTTCGTGGCATCGCTGGGGATTTTTTCCGCAGCCGCTGCCGGCGCCGGATTCGCCGGCAGCATTGAGGCGCTGATCGCCTGGCGCCTGCTGCAAGGCCTGGGGGGTGGGCTTTTGATTCCCGTCGGGCAAGCCATGACCTATCGCCTCTACTCGCAGGACGAGCGCGCGCAACTGTCAGTGATCGTGATGGCCTGCGCGCTGCTCGCGCCGGCGCTGTCGCCACTGATGGGCGGCTACGTCGTGGACAGCCTGGGATGGCGCTGGGTATTCTGGCTCAACATCCCGCTGGCCTTGGTTGCGCTCGTGCTTGCCGTGCTTTGGCTGCGCTCCGGCGAAACCACCCAGGGACACAGGCCGGACGTTGCCGGCATCGGGCTGGTCAGCCTGGCGCTTGCGCTGCTGCTGATCGGCTTGTCCCGGTTCGAGCACACCGGGCAGACCCGCGTGGGCACCGCCCTTGTCACAGGCGGCGTCGCCGCGGGCTTGCTGCTTTTGCGGCATGTACGCCGGCGGGAGCATCCAGTCCTGGATTTCCGCGTTCTGCGGGATCCGCTGCTTCGGGCAGCCATGGTCGTCTACCTGTTCGTGCCCGGCGTGTTTACCGGCGTCAGCCTGCTCAATATGTTCTTCCTGCGCAGCGTGCTAGGCCTGAAGGCCGTCAGCGCGGGGGCGCTGATGATTCCCTACGCCCTGGCCGCCGCTGCGGGCATGACGCTGGCCGGGCGCCTCTTCAACCGGCTGGGGCCCCGCGCCCTGCTGCTGCCGGCCATGACGGTGCACGCGACCGGCATCGCCATGCTGGCGACCGTGAGCGAACCTGGCGAATGGCCGGGCATGGTGGCCGCCTTCTTGCTGATGGGAGCCGGCGGCGGCATCTGCTCGAGCGTTGCGCAAACCCTGGCGCTGCTGAATGTGTCCCCAGCGGGAATGGGCCCCGTCAGCGCAATATGGAATCTGAATCGTCAGTTGTCGTTTTGCGCTGGCGTCGCCATGGCCAGTCTTTTACTGGGCCAGTGGCTGGCCCGGCAAGGCATGGCCGACCTTGCCCTCGCGCGCGACACCACGATCGTGACGCAGGTATTCCATGGGTGTTTTCTCGTCGCCGGCTTATGCACACTCGTGCCGCTGCTTGTCGTCTGGCGTCTGGACGACCGGCATCATCGCCAGCCGGCAGCATCGACAACGCTTCCCTAACTCCGGGGCAACCCGCCCTGCCAACTCCTGAAGGAAACACCATCCATGCCTGACATCGCCGCGCTTTGCCTGCGTGAAATCGCCGACACCCATGTGCTGATCGAGCAATGGCTGTCGAACCCCGCTTGCCCGGAAGCCGTACTGGAAACGCTGCTGCAACGGTTTGGTCCGGACTTCAGCATGATCTCGCCAACCGGTGCGCGCATGGAGGCAGGCGGCTTTCCCGCGCTGTTCGCACGACTGCGCGGCGCCCGGCCCGGGCTGCAAATCAGGATCGATGAGTTGACGCTCGTGCATGAGGACGCGCGCTCGGCCACGGTCAGCTACCGGGAGACGCAGGCCTGGAACGCGGGCGCTTCCGAGCGGCGTGCCTCGGCGCTGTTCGTGACTGGGAACGATGCGCTTGTCACTTGGCGACACTTGCATGAGACCTGGGCCTGAGGACACCTGCCTCCCGACGTGCCTGTGGCCGCAGCGGTCGTTCATAATGTGCAGGCAAACCAGGGTGACACCGGGACGAATTCCAATGTCGCCCAGGCAACCGTCAATCAACAAGCCATTTGAACATGAGAATCGCAACCTGGAACGTCAACTCGCTGAAGGTCCGGCTACCGCAGGTACTGGACTGGTTGAGCGAGCAGGAAAAGGCCGATACGCCGATCGATGCCCTGTGCCTGCAGGAGCTGAAGATGCCGGACGACAAGTACCCGCTGGCCGAACTGGAAAGCGCGGGCTTCCACAGCGTGTTCACCGGCCAGAAGACATACAACGGCGTGGCGATCCTGGCGCGCAATGCCACCATGGCGACGCCCACCGACGTGGTGCGAAATATCCCTGGCTTCGACGACCCCCAGCAGCGCGTGGTGGCGGCGACCTATGGCGACGTGCGCCTGGTATGCGCGTACTTCCCCAACGGGCAGGCGCCGGACTCCGACAAGTTCACCTACAAGCTGGGCTGGCTGCAGGCGATCACCGCGTGGCTGCAGGAGGAAATGGTGAAGTACCCGAAGCTCGCGCTGCTGGGCGACTTCAATATCGCACCCGAAGACCGGGATGTGCACGATCCCAAGAAGTGGGAGGGGCAGAACCTGGTGTCGCCGCCGGAGCGCGATGCGTTCCGGGCGCTGGAGGCACTTGGGCTGACCGACGCATTCCGCATGTTCGAGCAGCCGGAGAAGAGCTTCTCCTGGTGGGACTACCGCATGTTTGCGTTTCGCCGCAACGCCGGCCTGCGCATCGACCACATCCTGCTGTCGCCGGCCCTGCGCGAGGCGTGCGGCGCCTGCGTGATCGATCGCGTGCCGCGCACCTGGGAGCAGCCCTCGGACCACACGCCGGTGGTGGCCACGCTCGACCTGGGCTGAGGCGTTGCGCCAGGGCGCCGGCCACCAAGCCGGCGGTCGGCATATCCGGGTAGCCACCGGCTCGCGTCCGGGCGTCTGCACGGCTACACTTGCGGGCATGAAACCGGCTACCTTCCGCCACCGCAACCTCCCCCACCTGCTGCTGCAAGCCCGCGAAACGCTGATGGCGGGCTTCCGGCCCATCCTGCGCCAGCACGGCATGACCGAGCAGCAATGGCGCGTGGTGCGCACCCTCAACGAGCAAGGCGAGATGGAGCCTAACCAGCTCGCCGATGCCTGCCTGATCCTGAGCCCGAGCCTTACCCGCATGCTGTCGAGCATGGAGGAAGCGGGCCTGATCCTGCGCTCGCGCTCCACCACGGACCAGCGCCGCCAGCTGATCTCGCTGACCGACAAATGCCGTGCCCTGATCGCCGAGATGGAGCCGCTGATCGACCGCCGCTATGAGGAGCTCGAGCAGATGATCGGCGCGGAGCGGCTGGGCAAGGTCTATGGCGCGATCGACGAATTGCTGGTGAGCCTCAGCGAACGAGACCCGCAAGCATGACCGCTCCGGTTGCGCAGGGCACAACCGGCCGGATGCTCGGGCGCCTGTTGCCGGCATGGCGTCACCGCGTGAGCCGCGCCTCCTTGCGTGCGGACCTGGTCGCGGGCCTGCTTGGCGCGGTGCTGGTGCTGCCGCAGGGCGTGGCCTTTGCCACGCTAGCCGGCCTGCCGCCGCAATACGGCATCTACGCGGCCGTGATTCCCTGCATCGTGGCGGCCTTGTTCGGCTCCAGCTGGCATGTGATGTCCGGCCCGACCAACGCCAATTCGCTGGCGCTGTTCGCCATGCTGAGCCCGGTGGCATTTGCCGGCAGTCCCGAGTACATCAATCTGGCGCTCGCCGTCACCATCATGGTTGGCTTGCTGCAGCTTGCCGTGGGCACCTTGCGCCTTGGCACGCTGGCCAACTTCATCTCGCCCTCGGTGCTGCTTGGCTTCACCTGCGGCGCGGCGACGCTGATCGGCCTCTATGCGCTCAAGGACCTGTTTGGGCTGGCCGTGCCGACGGGTACGAGCGCCTTCGGTGTGGTGCGCTTTTTGCTGGACAATGCCGACGGCATCAACTGGAGCGCGTTCACGGTAGCGGCGATCACGCTGGCGGTGACCATCGCGGTGAAGCGCGTCTCGCGCCGCCTGCCCTTCATGCTGATCGGCCTGCTGGCAGGCTACGGCGTCGCCCTGCTGCTCAACGCGCCGGGCTGGAGCGCAGGCGCGCACCACGTCAATGTGGTCGGGCCGATCCCGTCGGCCATCCCGCCCTTCCACCTGCCGAATATTTCCTGGCAGGCGATCCCCGACCTGCTTGGCATCGCCGCCGCGCTGACCATCGTGGCACTCGGCCAGTCGATCTCGATCGCCAAGGCGGTGGCGCTGCGCTCGGGCCAGCACATCGATGCCAACCGCGAATTCATCGGGCAGGGCCTGTCGAACATCGCAGGTGGCTTGTTCTCCGCCTATATCTCCTGTGGCTCGCTGAACCGCTCCATGCCTAACTACGAGGCCGGCGCGCAGACGCCGCTGGCCAGCATTTTTTCGGCCTTGCTGCTGGTGGTGCTGGTCACGGCCAGCGCCTCGCTGCTGGCGCAGATCCCGCTGGCCTCCATCGCCGCGATGTTGCTGCTGGTGGCCTGGGGCCTGTTCGATTTCGGCCGGCTGCGCCGCATCGCCAGCCTGAGCCGCACGGAATTCGCCATCGCCATCAGCACCTTTGTCGCCACGCTGGCCATCCGCCTGGAGATGGCGGTCTTGCTCGGCACCATCCTGTCACTGGTGGCCTATCTCTATCGCACCTCGCGGCCGGCGGTGCGCAGCCTGGTGCCAGACGCCGACGACCCCGACCGGCGCTTTACGCCGCTCGACGAACTGCATCGCCCGCAACCGGAATGCCCCCAGCTCAAGCTGCTGCGCATGGAAGGCGCGATCTACTTCGGCGCGGTCCAGTACGTGACGGACCGCCTGCACGAAGCACGCAACGCCCATCCCGGCCAGATCCATCTGCTGGCCATGACCAAGAGCATGAACTTCATCGACCTGGCCGGCGCCGAGATGTGGGAAAGCGAGCTGAGCGAGCGGCGCGCCACCGGCGGCGACCTGTATTTCCATCGTCCGCGCACGCAGGTGCTGCAGACGTGGGACCAGACCGGCTTCGCGCTGAAGCTGGGCGAAGGGCACATCTTTTCCACCAAGCGGCAGGCGCTGCACACCATCATTGCGCGCCTCGATCCCGCAGGCTGTGCGCAATGCCAGGCACGCATCTTCGAAGAATGCGCTAGCCGCCCTGGCGGGCCAGGCTACCCAGCAAAACCGGCTTGAGCACGATCAACGTGATCGGCACGATCGGCGCGATCGGGAAGCTCAGTGATGAGCGCGGGGAATTAAAAAGAGAAACGCCGGCGGGAAACCGGCGTCAGGCGGCGAGAAGCCGCAACGACTTGAAGCGGTAGCCCGGGATCGGACCGATGACCGGCCCGGACTGGGATCCGCTTCAGAGCGGCGCGACATGGGCGCGCTTGACTACCACTGGCTGGGCGGCGCCCTGCTCGATCAGCACCACCGCAGCACGCTCGATGGTTTCACGTCCGGCGCGGAATGCCTCTTCCAGCGATAACACCTGGTCGGCACTGAAGCCTTCCCACAGCGCTTCACGGGTCACCACGCAAGTGACTGGTTGGCCGTCGACAACGGCGTGAAATAGCAAGCCTTCATTGTTGATATCGTAACGCTCTTGCTCTTGGAACTTGATATCCATCGGTACAGCCCTCCATTGCAAGTGAAGAATCATCCTAACATGGGTCGGCCCGACTCGTCCGCAAAGGCCTACGCTCCGCTCACCCCAAGCAAGACTGCCGAAACCCCGGGCGAGTTCCCACGGCGTGAGTGCCTGAGTTCGGTGCAAGGAGAAGGAATAAGGCTGCCCGGGAATTGCACGTACGACGGCGAAATCGCACACGGCATTTCCAGAGCACCCTCATGCGGGAAAAATTACGCAGGGTGTTTGACAAACTCAAAAACCATGATACAATCTTTTTCTTCGTTGGGGCGTTAGCTCAGTTGGTAGAGCAGCGGACTCTTAATCCGTAGGTCGAGTGTTCGAGTCACTCACGCCCCACCAGCGAATTCTAAAAGCCGGAAGCAGCAATGCTTCCGGCTTTTTCCATTGGCTCTCCAGGTCTGTCGTCGCCCGCCCTACGTCTGCGGCGATCCATCAGTCGAAAAACACGCACAAAAAAAAGCCCGCTATCGATGGCGGGCTGGGGAAGGGTCAGGGGCGTTCAGGGAACGACCCGAGGCCTAGTGTGAATACATTACAGACATGCCGCGACCCCTCTCCAGAGGGGTCGCACGCGCGGCACATTCCATTGTTGCCTCACCCTTGCCTGGCGCGCTCGAACAGTTCACGCGCGAGCCCGCGATGCTGCGCAAGGACGCGCGGCAACTCCACCGTCTGCAACTCGCCATCGCGCACCACCACCTTGCCGTTGATCACGCTGGTGGCGACATTGCCCGGCGTGCAGAACACCAGCGCCGCCACCGGATCGTGGCCTGCACCGGCGTAGCCCACCTGCGCCATGTCGAACGACACGAAATCGGCCGACATGCCAGGCTCAAGCGCACCGATATCGTCGCGCCCCAGCACGCGCGCCCCGCCCAGCGTAGCGATCTCCAGCGCCTCGCGCGCGCTCATGGCGGCGGGCCCGTAGCCCACGCGCTGCAGCAGCATGGCCTGGCGCACCTCCCCCAGCATATGCGCGCCATCGTTCGACGCGCTGCCATCCACACCCAGCCCGACCGGCACGCCGGCATCGCGCATTGTGCGCACCGGCGCAATGCCTGACGCCAGGCGCATGTTCGAGCAAGGGCAATGGGCAACGCCCGTGCCCGTGCGGGCAAACAGCGCAATACCTTCATCATCCAGCTTGACGCAGTGGGCGTGCCACACATCGGGGCCGACCCAGCCGAGTTCTTCGGCGTACTGGGCCGGCGTGAGGCCGAACTTCTCGCGCGAGTAGGCGATGTCGTTGTCGTTCTCGGCCAGGTGGGTGTGCATCGACACGCCATAGTTGCGTGCCAGCAGTGCCGACTCGCGCATCAGGTCGCGCGAGACGGAGAACGGCGAACACGGCGCCACCACCACCCGCAGCATCGCGTGGCGCGAAGCGTCGTGGTACCGCTCGATCAGCCGCTGGCTGTCCTTCAGAATGGCGTGCTCCTCCTCCACCACCGAATCGGGCGGCAGGCCACCCTTGCTGCGGCCCACGCTCATCGATCCGCGCGCGGCATGGAACCGCATGCCCATTGCCGCCGCGGCTTCAATGGAATCGTCCAGGCGCGAGCCATTGGGATACAGGTACAGGTGATCGCTGGTGGTAGTGCAGCCGGACAGCATCAACTCAGCCATCGCGGTACGGGTCGACACGTCGATCATTTCCGGCGTCAGGTGCGACCACAACATATAGAGGTTGGTGAGCCAGGTGAACAGCTCGGCGTCCTGCGCCGCCGGCACGGCGCGGGTCAGGCTCTGGTACATGTGGTGGTGCGTGTTGACCAGCCCGGGGATCACCACCTTGCCACGCATATCGATCACCTCGGCGCCGCCCTCGTCGATCAGCCGGCGGTATGGCGGCGGCAGCTCGGTGGTGGCGCCCACCCATTCGATCGTCGGGCCTTGCGCCACCAGCGCGCCATCCGGGATCTCGCGGCGTTGCGCATCCATGGTCACCAGGATGTCGGCATTGATAAGGATGAGGGGCATGGCAGGATCTTCAGGTTGGTGGCGAAAATACCCGGCACGTCATGCGGCCAGGCCCACACAGTCTAAGACGCCGGCAGGCCTTGGCAAAGCATCGATTTCCACCGACGGTGTACGCAAAAACAGCACAACCAAGCACTGCGCCGCTAACGCACGCCAGCAAACAACACCACCAGGCCCTCGCCAATCCGTTCGGCCATCAGTTCCGCCGCAGCGCTCAGCGGATTGCGCGCGCGCGCGACCAGCCGCAGCGTCTGACACGGCAGCTGGCCGTCGCGCAACGGCACCCAGGCCAGCGCCCCGCGCTCCCGCTCCTCCAGCACGTCGAGCGGATTCAGGAAGGCGATGCCGGCCCCAAGCATGACCAGGCGGCGCATCAGCGCGGTCGAAGTGGTCTCGGTGACCGGCGACACCGCGACCGCGGCTCGCGCGAAGGCCTCATCGAGGATGGCGCGGATCGACATCGACGGCGCGGGCAGGATCACCGGGCAGGCCAGGCACTCGCTGAGCAGCGTCGACGGCTGCGCGGCCAGCGCATGCCCGGGCGGCACCACCGCGCCGATATGCCAGTCGTTGCTGGCCAGGATGCGGAAGGCAGCGATATCGGGCAGGTCGTAGGCAAGGCCGAGATCGACATCGCCGCGCTCGACAGCGCTGACGATGTCGGCCACGGGCAGATCCAGCAGGCGCACCAGAATGCCCGGGTACTGCTGGCGAAAGGCATGCACCAGCGACGGCATCAGCGAGCCGGCGAGGCCGGCCGTGGTCGCCACGGTGACTTCGCCCTGGCGCACACCCTTCACGGCTTCGATACGGCTGCGCAGCAGTTCGTGCTCGCGCAGCGTCTGGCGCACGTGCGCCAGCACCATTTCGCCCAGCGGGGTCAGGCGCAGGCGTTTGTTGATGCGCTCGAACAAGGGCGCGCCCAGTTCCGTCTCCAGGTCCAGGATCTGCCGGTTGATTGCGCTCGGCGCCACGTGCAGATGCAGCGCGGCCTGGCGGATCGATCCGCGGCTCACCACCTCATCGAGGTAGCGCAGGACTCTGGCGTGCATGACGGGCTCCGGATTCGGGCGTTGGATTCAGCGCGGAAGCGACATTCCGCGCCTGGGAAGACGAGCGCATTGTAGCCGCTGGCAAGGCGCACGAAATCCGTGTCGCGCTGACAGTCTCTTCAGGCGACATGGAGTACGCTGGCATCAGTTGCCGGCCGATGGCGACCCGGCCCACCTCGATATCCTGCCAGCGCCCGGCGCTCCGACTTCCATGGCCACGAAGACAAGCAGCAAGAAGCCCGTCACGAAGCGCGGTGCAAAGCATGGCGGCGAACCCCGCCCGCCCGGCCCGGCAAAACGCCAGGATGCACTGATGCGGTGCCGGAACCTGAAGATGGCGCGCTCCGCCCACGCATACGTGCGCGGCAACACGCGCAAGTTCTACGAATGGCTGGAGGCCAAGCAACCGCACGCCCTGCCCGAGGGCCCGGCGATCTGGATCTGCGGCGACTGTCATGTGGGCAACCTTGGTCCGATCGCCGATATCCAGGGCCACGTCGACATCCAGATCCGCGACCTTGACCAGACCGTGATCGGCAACCCGGCGCACGACCTGATCCGCCTGGCGCTGTCGCTGGCCACCGCAGCGCGCGGCTCGGACCTGCCCGGCGTGATTACCGCGCGCATGCTGGAAAGCCTGATGGTGGGCTATGAAAGCGCTTTCGATAATCCCGAGGCCGCGGCCGGCCTGACTTCGCGCCGGCCTGCCGCGGTACGTACCGTGATGCGCCAGGCCCTGGGGCGCCAATGGAAGCATCTCGCCCACGAACGCCTGCGGGACACCGCCCCCTCCATTCCACTCGGCAAACGGTTCTGGCGGCTCGCCGCGGACGAGCGGCGCGCAATCGGCGCCCTCTTCGAGCGGCGCGAGATCGCCCACCTCGCCACGCTGCTGACCTCCCGTGACGAAGGCGCGCGCGTGGAGGTGATGGACGCCGCCTACTGGGTCAAGGGCTGCAGCTCGCTGGGACGATTGCGCTTCGCCGTATTGCTGTCCGTTGGCAGCAATGACAGCCCCGATCCCGAAATCTGCCTGATCGATATCAAAGAAGCGGTAAACGCTGCGGCGCCGGGCTACCCCAAGGTGAACATGCCACGCGGCAATGGCGAGCGGGTAGTGGAAGGCGCCCGCCATCTCTCGCCGGCACTGGGCGATCGCATTCTTTCTGCGCAGCTGCTCGACAAGGCGGTCTTCATCCGCGAGCTGCTGCCGCAGGACCTGAAACTGGAGATCGATACGCTGCCACAGGAAGAAGCCAGCCGCGTCGCGAGGTACCTGGGTGAGGTGGTCGGCAACGCCCATGCGCGCCAGATGGACCTGGCCACCCAGCGCAGCTGGCTTGGCGAGCTGGCGCGCAATCGCTCCAGGCAACTGGATGCGCCGTCCTGGCTATGGACCAGCGTGCTGGACCTGATCGCCAGCCATGAGGTGGGCTACCTCGAACACTGCCGCAAATTCGCGCTCGGACCGGAGGCACATATCTAAAATCCAAAAGCAAAACAGCTATTGCAAAGTCAAAAATCGTCCTCTATAATCTTGGACTTCGTTGGGGCGTTAGCTCAGTTGGTAGAGCAGCGGACTCTTAATCCGTAGGTCGAGTGTTCGAGTCACTCACGCCCCACCAGCGAATTCTAAAAGCCGGAAGCAGCAATGCTTCCGGCTTTTTCCATTGGCGCGCCAACCCTGCTGGGTCTCTCCGTGGGCGTGGCAACCCTGGGCCAACCTCCTCCCACACAACGGCGCATACGCGGGTTGATACCAATTCCGCCGGCTACGCTTTCACGGTTGAATTGCGCCTGGAGCATAATGCGGAACATGGTTCCGCATCACGGAACCCATCCGACATCTCCAGCGTCCCGCGGCAAGCAGGAACAAGGGCAGCAGCGCGACGCAGATCGCCGTGCCCCAACCCGCGCCCGCCCGGGCCGTCATTAGACCTAGAACCCTCGGGAGCCTCTCTTGAAAGCAGTATTGAATGTCGGCAGCGCAGCTTGCCTGGCCCTTCTTGGCCTGTGCCACAGCGCCTTTGCACAAACCTACCCGACCAAGCCGATCCGCCTGATCGTGCCGTTCGCCGCGGGCGGCACCACGGACATCGTGGGCCGCGCGGTGGCCGACGGCATCGGCCGTGAGCTTGGCCAGGTCGTGGTGGTGGAGAACCGCGGCGGCGGCGGCGGCGCGATCGGCGCCGATGCGCTGGCCAAATCCGCGCCCGATGGCTACACGCTGGGCATTGCGACGGTCAGCACCATGGCGACCAACCCCGCCACCAACGCCCGCAACCCCTACGATCCGATCAAGGACTTCGCGCCCATTACCAACCTGGTCAATGTGCCGAACGTGCTGACGATCAACCCCAAGGTGCCGGCCAAGAACCTGCAGGAGTTCATCGCGCTGGTCAAGGCCAACCCCGGCAAGTACAGCTATGCGTCGGCAGGCAAAGGCAGCATCTCCCACCTCGACGGCGAACTGTTCAAGTTCCTGACCAAGACCGACATGGTCCACATCCCCTACCGTGGATCGGGCCCCGCCCTGAACGACACGCTGGCGGGCCAGGTGAGCGGCCAGTTCGACAACCTGCCCTCATCCATGCCGCACATCCAGGCCGGCAAGCTGCGCGCCCTCGCGGTAGCGGCGCCCAAGCGCGTGGATGGCTTGCCCGACGTGCCGACCTTTGCCGAAGCCGGCATGAAGGACATGAACAACATGGCCTGGTACGGCCTGGTGGCACCCGCCGGCACGCCTGCCGCGATCATCGCCAAGGTGCATGACGCTGCCGTGAAGACCTTGCAGGACCCGAACGTGAAACGCCGCCTGGCGGAAAGCGGCGCCTACCCTGACGGCAACACGCCGCAGCAATACGCCGCGCAGATCAAGCGCGAGCTGGAAATGCGCAAGAAGATCGCGCGCGACCAGAACATTACGCTCGAGTAACCGGCGACCAGTAACGAGTAACGTCGCAACGGCCCGGCTGCCTGCAGCCGGGCCTTGCCAGGGCTCGCGCCTTCGGCAAACCCGCCCCCCTCCCTTCCATAAGCCCCTCCCCAAAAACAACGCTTGCCTTGATCTGGCGCATAGCCGGCCAGGCCAATAAGCGGTTCAATACAGTGGGAAGAAAGATTAACTTCGCAGGGTCATCCCAAGTCGGTAGAGTCACCCTGGTCTGACGACCATTTTTGCGGCCATGCCCCCTGCCCGTGGCCATTGCTCTCGAACTACCCAAGCTTTACTCACGAGGATGAAAATGCGCAACAAGACCGTACCCGCCCTGATCATCGCCGCCCTCACCGCCTTTGGCGGCGTGCAGCTGGCGCACGCCCAGAAGAACTACACCGATGGCGGCGACCTTTATGGCGGCGCCCATACCAACAAGACGGACCCGAACAAGAGCGCCGCCAAGTCCGGCAAGTTCGATCCGTACACGGATGGCGCGAAGAAATCGACCAAGTCGAACCTGAACGCTTCCGGCGCCAAGAAGAAGGCCGATCCCTATACGGACGGGGCCAAGGCT
Organism: Cupriavidus sp. GW822-FHT03E04; assembly: GCF_058801495.1. Classification (NCBI taxonomy): domain Bacteria; kingdom Pseudomonadati; phylum Pseudomonadota; class Betaproteobacteria; order Burkholderiales; family Burkholderiaceae; genus Cupriavidus; species Cupriavidus sp. GW822-FHT03E04. Next base: position 51,531 of record NZ_JBXANI010000019.1, on the reverse strand, counting down.
GGCAAGCCCGATCCGTACACGGACGGCGCCAAGGCCGGCAAGTTCGATCCCTATACCGACGGCGCCAAGGCCAAACAATAAGCGGAAGCGGCAGGCAGCAAGCAGCCTGTCCCGCCGGATGGTGCGCCAGCGCACCATCCGGGCCGCAGGGAACAGGCAAGATCAGCCAGCGGGATCGAACACGGCAATGCCCAACGCCCGCTTGAAACGCCATCTGAGCCAGATGGCGCCGCATGTGGAAATGTGAGAAATGTCCGAGAATGGATTCGGAAGGCCGCCTACAGCGTGAACCGTAGCGCAGGCTTACCCTTTCGCGATCCCGGACCTCTCCCTTTCGGAGACCATCATGCTAGACCTGCTGATCCTAATGGCTTCCTCCCTGGTGCTGGCCGTGCTCATCTTCAAGGGATAAGGGATACCGAAAAGGGATGAAGGCCGGAAGACAACAAGGAAGGTCCAAGCGCAAGCCGCTTCAGGCTGCGGCCAGGGCCGCCTTCGTGCCGCCCATCGTGCCTTCCTCGCGCAAGCGCACGTGCCAGGCCAGCGCCTCCTCGATGAGGTGCGGGGTATGCCCGCCGCGGCGCGTGGCGCGCGTCACGTAATCACGCAGCAACTCCCGATACAACGGATCCGCGCAGTTGGCGATGATCTGCTGCGCGCGCTCGCGCGGCGCCAGGCCGCGCAGATCGGCCAGGCCATGCTCGGTCACAATGATGTCGACATCATGCTCGGTGTGATCCACGTGGGACACCATCGGCACGATGCTGGAGATGGCGCCGGCCTTTGCCATCGACTTGGTGACGAACACCGACAAATGCGCATGGCGCGCGAAGTCTCCCGACCCGCCGATGCCGTTCATCATGTGTGTGCCACCCACGTGCGTGGAGTTCACGTTGCCGTAGATATCGCACTCCAGCGCCGTGTTGATGGTGATCAGCCCGAGCCTGCGCAGCAGCTCCGGATGGTTGCTGATCTCCTGCGGGCGCAGGATCACACGCTCCTTGTACCGATCCAGGTCTGCCAGGAAGCGCGCGTAGACGGCGCTGGTCAGCGTCACCGATGACGCAGAGGCAAAGCGCAGCCGCCCGGCGTCCAGCAACTCGATCGTGCTGTCCTGCAGCACTTCCGAATACATCGTGAGATCGCGGAACGGGGAATCGATCAGGCCATGCAGCACGGCGTTGGCGATCGTGCCGATGCCGGCCTGCAGCGGCTGCAGCGAAGGTGCCAGCCGGCCTGAGCGTACTTCATGCGACAGGAAATCGTTCAGGTGCCCGGCGATCTGGCGCGTTTCCTGGTCGGGCGGCAGCGCATTGGACGGGCTATCGTCCTTTTGCGTGATCACGATGGCGGCGATCTTCGCGGGGTCCACCGGAATAAAGGGCAAGCCGATGCGCTGGTCCACCGAGACCAGCGGAATGGGCTGGCGATGTGGCCGCGCCGTCGGCAGGTAGATGTCGTGCAGGCCTTCCAGGCCGGCCGGCATACTGAGATTGATCTCGACGATCACCTTCTGCGCCAGCATCGCGAAGCTCGCGGAGTTGCCGACCGAAGTCGACGGCACGATGCCGCCGGATTCGGTGATCGCGACCGCTTCCACCACTGCCACGTCTACCGGCGCGATCTGGCGCCCGCGCAGTTGTTCCACGGTTTCGGACAGATGCTGGTCGATGAACATCACCTCGCCCGCGTTGATCTTGCGCCGCAAGGTGGCATCCACCTGGAACGGCAGGCGCCGCGCCAGCACATTGGCCTCGGCCAGCATCTTGTCGGTATCGTTGCCCAGCGAGGCGCCGGTCATCAGCGTGATGCGCAGCGGCTCGTGCGCCGCGCGCCTTGCCAGCGCCTGCGGCACCGCCTTGCAGTCGCCGGCGCGGGTGAAGCCGCTCATGCCTACGGTCATGCCGTCCCGGATCATCGCCGCCGCGGCCTCGGCCGGCATGACCTTGTCGAGCAGGCTGGCCAGCCGGATACGTTCCTTGTACATCTTATGTCTCCATGATGCCCGTCCCGGCCCGTGAGGCCGCGCCGCGCGCCGCGACAAGGCCAGGCGCCCAGTTCGGCTCGCGCTTCCTACCGGCGGGTAAGGCGCAGATAGGCAGTGTAGCCACGGCAGGCACATTCCTGCGGCGATATAAAATCATGAAAACCAGTCGTAAATCTCATACATCCCAACGCCCGCGCCAGCCCGGAGCGGGCAAAGCCAGCCCGCGCACATTGTGCGCGGTGCCGCCCTTTATGCTCTACAGTAGTTAGCACGGTCATGCTGCCAGGACGCAGGCAACACACGACGCGCGTCGCGCGGTGCCTGTGGCGGCAACGGACTGCCAAAACAGCCGTCTGGGGGAGAGACACCATGCTGGCGGAAAGCGAAGCGCGACAGGCCCAGTTGCTGGCCGACCTGATGCAGTTCGCCCAGGGCCGCCTGCCCGGCGACGTGTTCGTCCAGGCCGAGCCATTCCTGCGGCACTACTACGACCTGGCCGACGCCGAAGACCTGCTCAAGCGCAACGTGGCCGATCTCTATGGCGCGGTCATGGCGCACTGGCAGACCGCCCAGCGCTTTGTCCCGGGCAATGCGCGGCTGCGCGTCTACAACCCCAACCTCGAGCAGCACGGCTGGCACTCCGACCACTCGGTGGTGGAGATCGTCAACGACGACATGCCGTTCCTGGTGGACTCCGTCACCATGGAGATCAACCGGCTGGGGCTGGCCCTGCATTCCGCGATCCACCCGGTCTTCCGGGTCTGGCGCAACGCGGATGGCACCATCGCCAAGGTGGGCCTGGGTGGCGAGGGCGACACCACGGCGAGCGAGCCCGCCGGCGGTCCCCGGCTCGAATCCTTCATCCATTTCGAAGTGGACCGCTGCGGCGACACCGCCACGCAGGAGGCCTTGCGCAACGGCATCGCCCGCGTGCTGGGCGACGTGCGCGCCGCGGTGCAGGACTGGCCGGCGATGACCGCCATCACCCGCGCCACCATCGACACGCTGGCGCAGGGCCCGGATGGCAACCGGCCCGATACACAGGAAGCCTGCGCCTTCCTGCAGTGGATGCTGGACGAGCATTTCACCTTCCTCGGCCAGCGCGACTATGAACTGGTCACCCAGGACGACCGCTTCTTCCTGCGCGGCGTGCCCGGCTCCGGCACCGGCATCCTGAGCGAAAGCCTGCACCCGCCCGAGGAGGACACACTGACCGAGCTGCCCGCGGCGGCCACCTCGGTCATCGAAGACAGGTCGCCGATCTTCGTGACCAAAGCCAATTCGCGCTCCACCGTGCACCGGCCCGGCTACCTGGACTACGTCGGCATCAAGCTGACGGACGCCAACGGCAAGCTCTTTGGCGAGCGGCGCTTCGTGGGCCTCTACACCTCCACCACCTACATGATGTCGTGCGAGGACATCCCGCTGGTGCGGCGCAAGTTCGGCAACATCCTGGCGCGCGCGGGCTTCCTGACCAAGGGTCATCTCTACAAGTCGCTGGTGACCATCATCGAGCAATACCCGCGCGACGAACTGTTCCAGGCCGAGGAAGACGAACTGTTCCACATCACGCTGGGCATCCTGCGCCTGCAGGAACATCAGCGCATCCGCCTGTTCGTGCGACGCGACCGCTTCGACCGCTTCGTCTCCTGCCTGGTGTTCGTGCCGCGCGACAAGTACAACACGGATCTGCGCCAGCGCATCCAGAAGCTGCTGATGACCGCCTTTTGCGGCAACAGCTGCGAGTTCACGCCGCAACTCTCCGAGTCACCGCTCGCGCGCATCCAGCTGATCGTGCGCGGCGAGCCTGGCACCATGCCCGAGGTCAACCCGGACGAGCTGGAAGAGCGCATCGTGCAAGCCGCCCGCCGCTGGCAGGACGACCTTGCCGCCGCCCTGCTCGACAGCACCGGCGAGGAGCAAGGCAACCGCCTGCTGCGCCGCTACGGGGACTCCTTCCCGGCCGGCTACCGCGAGGACTACCCGGCCCGCATCGCCGTGCGCGACATCGAGCTGATGGAGGCGGCACAGGCCACCGGCGGCATCGCCATGAACCTGTACCGGCCCATCGAAGCCGCGCCCGGCGCATTCCGCTTCAAGGTCTACCGCGCCCGCGAGCCGATCGCGTTGTCGCTCAGCCTGCCGATGCTGGAGCACCTTGGCGTGCGCGTGGACGAAGAGCGTCCCTACCTGATCGAGCCCAACGGCGCGGCACCGGTGTGGGTCCATGATTTCGGACTGGAAATGGCCGATGGGGTCGCGGCCGGCATCGACCTTGGCGCCGATATTGCGCGCATCAAGGCGCTGTTCGAGGACGCCTTCGCGCGCGCCTGGAACGGTGAGATCGAGAACGACGACTTCAACCGCCTGGTGCTGCGCGCCGAGCTCGCCGCGCGCGACGTGACCATCCTGCGCGCCTATGCCCGCTACCTTCGCCAGGTCGGGTCGACCTTCAGCGATGCCTATATCGAGCGGGCGCTGACCGGCAACCCGGCTATCGCCTCGCGCTTCGTGGAACTGTTCGTCGCGCGCTTCGACCCCGCCACGGAAAGCGCCCGCGCCGCGCGCTGCGAGCGCCTGCAGCAAGCCATCGGCACGGAGCTGGACCAGGTGCCCAACCTCGACGAAGACCGCATCCTGCGCCTGTTCCTGGGCGTGATCAACGCCACGGTGCGCACCAACTATTTTCGCCACGGCCCCGACGGCGGGCCGCGCCCTTACCTGTCGTTCAAGTTCAACCCCGCGCTGGTGCCCGGCCTGCCCGAGCCGCGCCCGATGTTCGAGATCTGGGTCTACTCCCCGCGCGTGGAAGGCGTGCACCTGCGCGGCGGCCCGGTGGCGCGTGGCGGCCTGCGCTGGTCCGACCGGCGCGAGGATTTCCGCACCGAGGTGCTGGGGCTGATGAAGGCCCAGATGGTGAAGAACACGGTGATCGTGCCGGTGGGCAGCAAGGGCGGGTTCGTGGTCAAGCGCCCGCCGCCAGCGAACGACCGCGACGCCTTCCTGCAGGAAGGCATTGCCTGCTACCAGACCTTCCTGCGCGGCCTGCTCGATGTCACCGACAACCGCGTCGCCGGCACCTTGGTGCCGCCGCCGGAAGTGGTGCGTGAAGATGGCGACGACCCCTATCTGGTGGTCGCCGCCGACAAGGGCACGGCCAGCTTCTCCGACTACGCAAACGCGATCTCCGCGGAGTACGGCTTCTGGCTCAGCGACGCGTTTGCCTCGGGCGGCTCGGTCGGCTATGACCACAAGAAGATGGCCATCACGGCGCGCGGCGCCTGGGAATCGGTCAAGCGCCATTTCCGCGAGATGGGCGTCGACATCCAATCCACGGACTTCACCGTCGCCGGCATCGGCGACATGTCGGGCGACGTGTTCGGCAACGGCATGCTGCTGTCGCCCCATATCAAGCTGGTGGCCGCGTTCGACCATCGCCATATCTTCCTCGACCCCAACCCCGACCCCGCCGCCAGCTTGCGCGAGCGCCAGCGCATGTTCGAGTTGCCGCGCTCGAGCTGGGCGGACTACGACATGAGCCTGGTCTCCGCCGGCGGCGGGCTGTTTCCGCGCTCCGCCAAGACCATCGCGATCACGCCGGAGGTGCAGGCGAGCCTTGGCATCAGCGCGAGCGTGCTCTCGCCCGCCGAACTGGTCCACGCGATCCTGTTGGCGCCGGTCGACCTGCTCTATAACGGCGGCATCGGCACCTATGTCAAATCCAGCCGCGAGAGCCATCTGCAAGTGGGCGATCGCGCCAACGACGCGGTGCGCGTCAACGGCGCCGAGCTGCGCTGCAAGGTGGTGGGCGAAGGCGGCAACCTTGGCTTCACGCAGCTTGGCCGCATCGAGTTCGCGCTCAATGGCGGGCGCATCAACACCGATGCGATCGACAACTCTGCCGGCGTCGATTGCTCCGACCATGAGGTCAATATCAAGATCCTCCTGGGGCTGGTGGTGGCGGACGGCGAGATGACCGAGAAGCAACGCAACAAGCTGCTCGCGGAAATGACTGACGAAGTCGGCTTGCTGGTGCTCGAGGACAACTACTACCAAAGCCAGGCGCTGTCGGTTGCCGGGCGCAACGCCGCCGCGCTGCTTGATGCGGAGGGCCGGCTGATCCGGTGGCTGGAGCGCGCCGGCCGCCTCAAGCGCGCGCTGGAATTCCTCCCGAGCGAGGATGAACTGGGTGAGCGCAAGGCCGCCGGGCTGGGCCTCACCTCGCCCGAACGGGCGGTGCTGCTGGCCTACAGCAAGATGTGGCTGTACGACGAGTTGCTCACGTCGGCGCTGCCAGAGGACCCACTGGTGGCCGGCCTCCTGCCCGCCTATTTCCCGCAGCCGCTGCGTGAGCGGCACGCCGACACCATGCTGCGCCATCCGCTGCGCCGGGAGATCCTGGCCACGCACCTCACCAACACGCTGGTCAACCGCATCGGCGCCACCTTTGTCCACCGCATGCAGGAAGAAACCGATGCGCGGCCCGCGGACATCGTACGCGCCTGCCTGATTGCGCGCGACGTATTCGGCCTGGACCCGCTCTGGCTGCGCATCGACGCGCTGGACAACCAGGTCGACGATGACGTGCAGGCGCGCATGTTCGTCGCCGTGGGACGCCTGCTGGACCACGCCAGCCTGTGGTTCCTGCGGCATCCGCACGCGGGCGGCCCCACCGATGGCGACAGTGCGCGCTACGCCGAAGCCGCGGCCTGGCTCACACCGCAGCTACCCGCACTGCTGGCCGGGCCAGAGGCCACCGCGCTGGCGCAATGGCGGCAGGACCTGACCCAGTCCGGCGTGGACGATGAACTGGCCCTGCGCGTGGCTGCGGGAGAAATCTCCGCGGCGGCACTGGATATCGCCGAGGTGGCGGCGGCCACGCAGCGCAGCCTGGCGCTGGTGGCAGGTGTCTATTTCGCGCTCGATACGGAGTTCAGTTTTGGCTGGCTGCGCGAACGCGCCCTGGCTTTGCCAGCCGACAGCCATTGGGACCTGCTGGCGCGCACCACGACACTCGAAGACCTCGGCCGCCTCAAGCGCGCGCTCACGGTCAGCGTGCTGGCGCAGCCACAGGCACTGGATACGCCGGCACAACTGATCGAGGCATGGCGCGGCGGGCGCCAGGCGCAGATCGAGCGTTTCTCGCGCATGCTGGCGGATCAGCGTGCATCGGGTGCGGCCGGCTTGTCGATGCTGTCGGTGGCGGTGCGGGAAATCGGCTTGCTGGAACGCAGCCAGCAAGCCGGGTAGACGCAGGCACGGCCGATTGGCGACAATGGGGGCCTTAGCCAGCGCGCTTGCACCGGACCCCCGATGAACAAACCCGTCAAAGCCGCGATTGCTGCGGCGATCGTCGTCGCTGCCACCAGCTACGCCAGCCCCTACTGGACGCTCTACCAGATGCGCGCTGCCATCGAAATGCGCGATGCCGACAAGTTCTCCCGCTATGTCGACTATCCGGCCCTGCGGGAAAGCCTGAAGGCGCAGCTGACGTTGTCCCTGCAGCAAAAGCTCGGCACGCCCGCCTTGCAGAACATGCCCTTTGCCGGCATCGGGCAGGCAATCGGCCTGGCGGTCATCAACACCATGATCGACACCATGGTGTCGCCCGCCGGCGTCATGGCGCTCATGGCCGGCGAGAAGCCCGCCACGGCGCCGCAGCCAGCACCCCGCGTGCGCCCTGCCCCCGCACCTGCGGAAAACAAGGGCGAACCGGCCGGGCCCGCCAAGGAGGAAGCCGCCAAGGACGCGCTCAAGTACAGTTTGTCCTATCGCGCGCTGAACACCGTGGAAGCCTCGGCCACCAAGGACAATGGCGACCGCATTCTCATTGGCCTGACGCGCCAAGGCATATGGACGTGGAAATGGAGCAGCGTCGTGCTGCCGGAGCTTTCCAAGCCTTAGGCCATATTTGGCCTAAGGCCTCTTTTGGACCTTAGGCCCCTTTTGGACCTTAGGCTTTGATGCCAGGATTCACCGGCCCCATTTCGCCTCGAGCAGCACCGCCGCCTTGATGGCGTCGATGGTCTCCTCTTCGGTCTTGAAATCGCCCAGCAGCCGCTTGGACTTGCCGCTGAGCACTGCCGCCTGGAGCGCCTTGCCGGATGCCTCCGACGTGCCCGGACTCCAGCAATAGCGCGCCGTCCATGAGCCATCCTGCAAACGCTCGGCCACCCAGATGACGCGAAAATCCTCGAACACTACCCCGAAAGGCTCGTCTTCGTTCATTGCAACCTCCACAACACGCGATCGCTCCCCTCGAACACCACGGCAGTGCGCGCGCGTGCCGTGTCAGCATCATCGCCCGGTCGGGATCGGCGTCGGGCCGGGTGATACGTCGCCGTCGGTGCGGCGATCTGGTTGATCGCGAGATGCTAGCACGCAGCCTCGCCGCCGTGTCCGCCATGGCGCACTACTGCTCCGATCGTGGGGTATCTAGTCGACAGGGATCTCGTGGCTGCCGTGCGCCAGCAGGCTCCCTGGGCTGTCGCCGAGCATGCGCGGCCTGCGCGGCTGCAACTCCAGGCCCAGGCGGATGAGCAGCTCGAACGCATCCGCCAGCAGATGCTGCTGGCGCGGCAACAAGCTGGCATAGGGCATGTCGTAGATGGACTGGTGCGAGCCACGCGCACCTTTGAGGCCGCGATCGCGGGCCATGTCGGACAGCAGCGCGGCAAAGCCGCTCAGGTCCTCGGCGGCCAGGGCGGTGTTTAGCACCGCGGCCAGCACATGGGGCGATGACGAACCCCACCCCATGGCATCGGCATTTGCGGCGCATTCTTCGGAAGCATCGAATGAGTTCATACCCGGATTAACGACAGCGATCCCGCGCCATGTAGGCTGGCCGGAGAAACTTCTGCCCGAGCCAATGCATGGCCAGGACGGCCTGCCAGGCCACCAGGATCAATCAGTCAGCCCGCGGCATAGGCAACATGGTCGACCGTCGCATCGATCAGCCGGCAAGCGCGCGCCTGCGCCCGGTCAGCGACTTCCATGAGTTCGCCCTGCTCATGCCCCACCCACGACTGCAGCGGCGACGGATTGCGCACCGCGCCTTTGGCCTCCTGGACGATCGAGGCACTCACCAGGCATCCGCGCTCATGCTGCTGTACCGAGATCAAAATCACGTAGCCTCGGTAATGCTGTGTTCTGGATTCATTCATTGCGTCTCCCTTTGCCGGCCATCGTAGCATGCCGCAGCGCAGCGTCCGGCCAGCCGGGGCAAGGGGCTGCCGGGCCTAGGTCCGGTCCTGCGGGCGATCCTGTGGGCGGCGCCCCATGCGCCAGACATTGGGCGGCTCGCCGTGGGCGGCATTCTGGAACATCCAGGCGCCGCAGACCGTGCAGCGCCAGGGCCGGTCCACCCAGCGCGAGTTGATGTCCATGCCAAGTGCGGCCGCACCCGATGCGGCCAGGTTCTCATGCGGCCCCACCGTGGTCGGCGCACCAACGAGAAGATGGCAGAGATCGCAAGCGTGCATGCCTTACTCCAACAAAACGCTCACTCCAGCGAGGGCGGAGTGCCAAAGGGATCAGCGCTCTGCTGGCCCGGCACCTCGGTCAGGTCGAACTCGTCACGCGCCTTGTCCACCACGGCCCGGATACTCCTTTCATAACCCGCGGCATTGCCGAAGGCCTTCATATCCCAGTTGCGCCCGCGCGCATCGCGCGCATGCGCTTGCGGTGCCGGCACCCGGATCTTCGCGCCGTCCTCCACAATGTCATCAATACGCTGGATGCGCCGGCTCACCTCGTCTTGCAAGGCCCTGGCAGCACGTTCGCGCTTGGCCATCCCCTACTCCTATCCTATGCGTTCCACGCGGTAAACGGCATCCGGCCAAACCAGTGCCCCCGGGACCCTGCGCATCGCAAACGTCTGCCTGAAAAGACATGCACACCGCACGGTCGATGGTTTGATTGTAGAGTCCGCCGCCCCTTCACGACAAACCAGATTGACCTGATTGATCGGAAAAAGGCTTCGCTAACCCACCACGTCATTGGTCACCGCGACCGCAACGGGCGGGTGCACCTCACCGAACACGGACAAGCGAATGGGCATGCCTGCCAGTATGTTGGCAATGTCCTGCTCCGTGGGCTGCCAGAAAGAGTGCATCACGCCATGCGCCGCATCGAGGTGCACCGGCAGCCCCGAGAATTCCCCGTCCCTGGCGGCATCCCAGTCAAGGGGCTCGCCGACCACGAGGTTGGTGTGCTTGGTTTTCACGGGTGGCATCATGGCGCTCTCCACTGTGGAGCGAGCTCCGTGATGTAAGGAGCTGCTCAGCCCCCGCTGGGATCGCCAGCGGCAGCCATCATCCAATGGTGAAACATCTTGCCGGCAAGAGCATCGGACAGATGCATTAGTCCGTTTAGCGCTACCCGCGTGCCACCACTAGCGCGGCAAGGCGGGCGAGGATGATCAGTCCAGATATCCGGAAGTAGAGATGCTTCGCCCAGCTCCGCGTGTAGCCAATGTAATTGACTACGGCGTCAGCAACCTGTGCTCCGAGAAAAGCTAGAAACCCACCCATTCTGACTCGCCGGATAGTCTGGACGCCGCTACGTTAGCACGGGCCACGGACGGCCTAGCCGGACGCCAACAGCCCAGCTATACTGTATATCCATACAGTGTTTTCTGAGTGAAGCTATGTTCACCTGCGATCCTGGCGTCATCTATCTCTACACCCGCAACACCGGCCACACCCACGGCGCGGCCATCGCGTGCCAGACCCTGACCGTGGACGACCCACTGCTCACGGCGGATACCTGGAACCCGGAAGCCGAGGCCGCCGCGCAGGCCGCCGGCGCAACGCTCTATCTGATGGGCATCGACACCGCCGCACTCAAGGCCCTGCCCCGTCCTATCGACAGCCTGGTGATCGAGCACGATGGGGCACGGCTGCGCTTCGCACTAGCGGAAGGCATCGACTTTCTCGATGCGAGATCGTTACGCGTGCGCACACGGGGCGAGCGCCACTATGCCACTCGCGAAGAGCCGGCCGATCCGTATTGGGCCACGTGGGGCAAGGCAGCTTCATCGGCCTGGCGTGACTCGCCGGCGATTTAGGGAAGGGGTGACTGCGCGACAGCGGAGGCTGCGTCGATTCGAAGAGATTAAGGCGAATTCGATGATGCTTGTTGCCGCGTGTTTTTGTCGGGCTAAATGTTGGCGTTTTGAACAGGCAACAAAAAACCCGCACAACAAATGCTGTGCGGGTTTTTCTTAATACTGGTCGGGGCGAGAGGATTTGAACCTCCGACCACCTGCACCCCATGCAGGTACGCTACCAGGCTGCGCTACGCCCCGAAAAAAAAGATTATATCAGAAGCTTTTTAAAAATGGCTAGTCATTAGTGCACTTTTTATTCGTGCTTCGCGATCTGTTGAAGCTGCGCGAGCAGGTGCTGCACTTCTACCAGTTCGTTGCGCAGGTTGTTGAGGTCGAGCGAGAAAACCGGCGCTTCACCGGCGGCTTCTGCTGCCAGCGCTTGTTCGTCCTCGGTGGCGGCATGGCTGTGCTGCCGCCCTTCGTCGAGGCGATTGCGAGCACCGTTGATCGTGAAGCCCTGCTCGTACAGCAGGTCGCGGATGCGCCGGATCAGCAGGACTTCATGATGCTGGTAGTAGCGCCGGTTGCCGCGTCGCTTGACGGGCTTGAGCTGCGTGAACTCCTGCTCCCAGTAGCGCAGCACATGCGGCTTGACGGCGCAAAGCTCGCTGACTTCCCCAATGGTGAAGTAGCGTTTGGCGGGAATCGGCGGCAACAAGATGCGTTCGCTGGATCTTTCCGACATACGGTGAATGGGCGGGCTTCAGGCCGTGCCGGGAGAGGTTGTGGTGCTCGCGCGGGCTAGCGCGCAAACAAGCGTGATACACGGATTCAGCAGGATAACGAGTCGTCACGCTGCTGGCAAACCATCAGCCGGGCACCGCTACCAGGCCGGCACGCTCTTCCACCAGGCCCTTGAGCTTCTGGCTGGCATGGAACGTCACCACGCGTCGTGCCGTGATAGGAATGATTTCGCCCGTCTTGGGATTGCGGCCGGGACGTTGCGGCTTGTCGCGCAGCTGGAAATTGCCGAAGCCGGAGAGCTTGACGCTGTCGCCCTGTTCCAGCGCTTCGCGAATCACGTCGAAGAAAGCTTCGACCATGTCCTTGGACTCGCGCTTGTTGAGGCCGACCTGGTCGAACAGCATTTCAGCGAGCTCGGCCTTCGTGAGGGTCGGCACCTCAGCGGCGCGAGCGTCGGACGTATCGTCGTCGAGCGAGGCTGCCTGGCGGTCGCCTGCTTCACCCATTGCAGAGGCCATGAGATACGCGTGTCGATCGTTCATTGTCATTCGGTGTGGCGATCCGCCCGGATGCGGAAGTCCGGGCGCTCCATTGTCATGTCAGCTGGTGGATCAGCCGCGCATCCGCGCCTGGAATGCAGCGCTGGCGGCTTCGACCATGCAACGCACCGCGCTGTCGACGGTTTCGTCCTGGAGGGTCGCCCCAGTATCTTGCAAGGTCATGCGGAACGCAAGGCTTTTCTCGTCCGCGCCAATGGCCGCCGAAGCCGCCTTGGGACGGAACTCGTCGAACAGCACCAGGCTCTGGCAATAGCGGGCGGAGCCCTGTTTTTCCAGGGCTTCGCGCATGGCGTCGAGCAGGTCCTGCACGCGCACCGACTGCTTTACCACCAGCGCCAGGTCGCGTACGGCGGCCGGGAACTTGGAGATTTCGGTGTAGCCGGGCAGGCCCACTTCACGCAACGCCTGCAGGTCCAGCTCGAACACGACCGGCGCTTGCGTCAGTTCGTACTCCTGCAGCCAGCGCGGATGCAGTTCGCCGATCACGCCGGCCACCTTGCCGTCGATCACCACTTGCGCAGCACGGCCTGGATGCAGCGCGGGATGCGATACCGGCTCGAAGCGCGCAATGCGCGGGAACAGCAAGGCCTCGACATCGCCCTTGACGTCGAAGAAGTCCACCGGGCGGGTGGCGATGCCCCACTGCTCCTCGAAGGCCGGGCCGTAGGCAATGCCGCCTGCAACCATCGGCTGGCGATAGCCGGCCACCGTCAGGCCGCCATCAGCAACCGAGGCGTCGCGATGGAACACGCGGCCCACTTCGAACATCCGCACGCGCGATGCCTTGCGGTTGAGGTTGTAGCGCACCTTGTCGAGCAGGCCACCGATCAGCGTGGAACGCATCACCGCCAACTGGCTGGCGATCGGGTTCAGCAGGCGGATCGGGTTGTCGTTACTGGCAAAATCGCGCTCCCACTTCTCTTCAACGAAGGCGAAGTTGATCACCTCCTGGTAGTCGCGCGCGGCAATCGCGTGGCGCACAGCGTGGGTCGAGCGGCGTGCTTCGTCGGTCGGGCGCATCTCGCTTTCGGCGATCGGCGGACGTGCCGGAATGCGCTCGAAGCCGTAGATGCGGGCCACTTCCTCGATCAGGTCTTCCTCGATCTCGATATCGAAGCGATAGCTCGGCGGCGTAACCACGAACACTTCGCCGTCCGCGCCTTGCTCGCGGGTAAACGGCAGCTGCAGGCGCTGGAACACGTCGGCGATGACTGCAGGCGACAGCTCGATGCCAAGCACGCGCTCGGCGCGCGCCACGCGCAGTTGCACCGGCTTGCGTTGCGGCAGGTTGACAATCAGGTCGTCGACCGGGCCGGCCTGGCCACCGCAGATATCGAGGATCAGCGCGCTGATGCGCTCGATATGCTCAACCGTGGTGGCGTAGTCCACGCCACGCTCGAAGCGGTGCCCGGCATCGGTCGAGAAGTTGAAGCGGCGCGAGCGGCCCTGGATGGCTTGCGGCCACCAGAAGGCGGCTTCGAGGTAGATGTTGGTGGTGTCGAGCGTCACGGCGGTGCTGTCGCCGCCCATGATGCCGGCCAGGCTCTCGATCTCCTTGTCGTCGGCGATCACGCCGACCTGCTCGTCGAGCTCCACGGTATTGCCGTTGAGCAGCTTGAGCTGTTCGCCCTTGCGGCCCCAGCGCACATCCAGCCCGCCGTGGATCTTGTCCAGGTCGAAGACGTGCGAGGGACGGCCGAGCTCAAGCATCACGTAGTTGGAGATGTCGACCAGCGCGGAGATGCTGCGCTGCCCTGCCCGCTCCAGGCGTTGCACCATCCATGCCGGCGTGGCCGCGTGCGCGTTCACGCCGCGGATCACACGGCCCGAGAAACGGCCGCACAGGTCAGGGGCGGAAATCTTCACCGGCAGCTTGTCGGCCAGCGTCACGGCAACCGGCTTCATCTCCGGCAGGCGCAGCGCGGCACCGGTCAGCGCGGCGACTTCGCGCGCCACGCCGTGGATCGACAGGCAGTCGGCCTTGTTGGGGGTGAGCTTGATGACGAAGACCTGGTCGTCCAGGTCCAGGTACTCCCGAATGTCCATGCCGATCTTGGCATCTTCGGGCAGGAGCATCAGGCCGCCGTGGTCCTCCGACAGCTTGAGCTCGCGCGCCGAGCAGAGCATGCCGAAGCTGTCCACGCCGCGCAGCTTGCCCACCTTGATCTCGAACGGCTTGCCGCCCGCCTCGGACGGCGGCAGCACCGCGCCGACCAGCGCGCAAGGCACCAGGACGCCGGGCGCCACATTGGGCGCGCCGCAAACGATCTGCAGGGTCTCGCCGGTGCCGGCATCGACCTGGCAAACGTTGAGACGGTCCGCGTTGGGATGGCGCTCGGTGGAAAGCACGCGCGCCACCACCACCTTGTTGAAAGGCGGCGCGACCGGGCCGACCTCTTCCACTTCCAGCCCGGCCATGGTCAGGCTGTGCGAGAGCGCATCGGTGGAAATCTTGTCGGGATTGACGAAACTGCGAAGCCAGGATTCCGAGAATTGCATGGCGCTTCTGATCCGGTAAGTATTCTGTTCTGGGGTGTCGGTGACGATGTGCTCTGGCGCGGATACGCGCCTCAGGCGAACTGGCGCAGGAAACGCGCGTCGCCTTCGAAGAACAGGCGCAGATCGTTGATGCCGTAGCGGAGCATGGTCAGGCGTTCAAGGCCGGAACCGAAGGCAAAGCCGATATAGCGCTCGGGGTCCAGGCCCATATTGCGCAGCACATTGGGGTGCACCTGGCCCGAGCCGGAAATCTCCAGCCACTTGCCGTTGCCGAAGGCCATGTCGATTTCCGCCGACGGTTCGGTGAACGGGAAGTACGAGGGGCGGAAACGCACCTGGATGTCATCGCGCTCGAAGAACTTGCGCAGGAAGTCCGTGTACACGCCCTTGAGGTCAGCAAAGCTCACGTCATCACCGATCCACAGGCCTTCGACCTGGTTGAACATCGGCGAGTGCGTGGCGTCGCTGTCGACGCGGTAAGTACGGCCGGGGCAGATCACCTTGATCGGCGGCATCTCGCGGCCCTTGTACTTCTCCACGTGCATGCGCGCGTAGCGCACCTGCATCGGGCTGGTGTGGGTACGCAGCAGCAGCAGCTTGCCGTCGCTATCACGGCCGTCCACATAGAAGGTGTCCTGCATCGAACGGGCCGGATGGTTGTCCGGGTTGTTCAACGCGGTGAAGTTCATCCAGTCCGTTTCGATTTCGGGGCCATCGGCCACATCGAAGCCCACCGAGCCGAAGATCTGCTCGACGCGCTCCCAGGTGCGCATCACCGGGTGCAGGCTGCCACGGGCAACCGCGCGGCCCGGCAGCGTGACGTCGATGGCTTCGGCGGCCAGCCGCGCGTTCATCAGCGCATCGGCCAGCGCCTGGCGGCGTGCCTGCAGCGCGGCCTCGACCTGCTGCTTGGCCTGGTTGATGCGCGCGCCTTCGCTCTTGCGCGTTTCCGGGTCGAGCTTGCCGAGGCTCTTGAGCAGCTCGGTGAGCGCACCGGTCTTGCCGAGAAAGCGGGCTTTTTCGTTTTCCAGCGTGGCGTTGTCGTTGGCTGCAGCGAAGGCGGCCTGGGCGTCGGCGACGATTTGATCCGGATCCAGAGACATGGCGGCGGTCGGCGATAAATTTGGCGTCCGGGTCACGCTGGGCCCGGGCGTGGGTTGGCACTAAGTGCGATGTAGGTGCAGAGCCCGCGCGGCACCGGGGGGCGGGGCGGGCTTCGTTTCGGATGTCGTCTTGCATCGAACCAGGAACGGCGCGCGAAACGGTATCCGAAATGAAAACGGGGCTCGGTGAGGAGCCCCGTTTCTGCAGGTCCGGCCGAATCGCCATCGCGGCGACAAGCGCTGCTCAGGCAAATTTGGCGGAAATGCTGTCGACCTTGCGGTCGGTGCTTGCCCGGGAAACCACACTAGACACTAGCGTGGCACCCCGGAGCCGGCATCAGGCAACGGTGGCTTTCACCTGGTTGACGATGGCGGCAAAGGCAGGCTTGTCATGAATAGCCATGTCCGACAGCACCTTGCGGTCCAGCTCAATCGAAGCCCGCTTCAGGCCGTTCATGAACACGCTGTAGGTCATGCCATGCTCACGCGAAGCAGCATTGATACGCGCAATCCAGAGAGCGCGGAACACGCGCTTCTTGTTGCGGCGATCGCGGTATGCGTACTGGCCAGCACGCATGACCGCCTGCTTGGCGATACGGTAGACGTTATTGCGACGGCCGCGGAAACCCTTGGCGGCGACGATGACTTTCTTATGGCGGGCCCGTGCAGTGACCCCACGTTTTACTCGAGGCATGTAATGCTCCTTTCGTTTTCGTTAGGGTTATGCGTAAGGCATCATTGCGCGAACGGCCTTCAGGTTCGTCTCATGGACGTCCTGGGTGCCGCGCAACTGGCGCTTATTCTTGGTGGTCTTCTTGGTCAAGATGTGACGCTTGAAGGCCTGGCCACGCTTGAACGAACCATTCGGACGCGCAGTAAAGCGCTTGGAGGCGCTTTTCTTGGTCTTCATCTTCGGCATGAAATACTCCAGCTTCTATGACATGCATGCAGGTGGCCAGCTAGCGCCGACACTTGCAAAACCCGCATCCACTTATTGTTGCGCTAAAGCCGCGTGCGGCCTCTGCGCTGCTTTCGCACGACGCCGCGCCCGGAGGGATTCCCCTCCGGGCCGCAGCGGCGCGCAAAATCTTACTTCTTCTTCTTGGGAGACAGCACCATCACCATCTGGCGGCCTTCCATCTTCGGCATCTGCTCGACCTGGCCAACTTCTTCCAGGTCCGCCTTCAGGCGTTCGAGCACACGCGCGCCGATTTCCTGGTGCGCCATCTCACGGCCGCGGAAACGCAGCGTGATCTTGGTCTTGTCGCCGTCTTCGAGGAAGCGCTTCAGGTTGCGCAGCTTGACGTTGTAGTCGCCATCATCCGTACCCGGCCGGAACTTGACTTCCTTGACCTGGATGATCTTCTGCTTCAGCTTGGCGTCGTGCGCGCGCTTGGCTTCCTCGTACTTGAACTTGCCGTAATCCATGATACGGGCAACCGGCGGCACCGCTGTAGGAGCGATTTCCACCAAGTCCAAGTCCTTATCCTCAGCCAGGCGGAGCGCGTCCATGAACTTGACGATGCCGAGCTGCTCGTTATCAACCCCGACCAAGCGCAATTCGGGTGCGCTGATTTCGCGATTGATGCGATGACCTTTGTCTGTAGCGATGTTGCGTTACCTCAAGAAGACAAAAAACAAGCCGTGCTCATCCCATCAGGCTTTGCTGGCAACGTCCTGTTGCAGACGCTCCACAAACGCGGAAACGGACATCACGCCCAGATCCACGTTGCCACGGGCACGCACGGCCACTTGACTGGCATCCCGTTCTTTGTCGCCCACTACCAGGAGGTAGGGAATCTTCTGAAGGGAATGCTCGCGGATTTTATACGTAATTTTCTCGTTACGCAAATCCGCCTTAGCCCTAAATCCTTGTTTTTGCAGCAGTTGCACGACGTTTTCGGCATATTCCGCCTGCGAGTCGGCAATATTCAGCACCAGGACCTGCTCTGGCGCCAGCCAGGCGGGCAGCGCGCCGGCGTGGTTTTCCAGCAAGATGCCCAGGAAGCGCTCGAAAGAGCCCAGGATGGCCCGGTGCAGCATGACCGGGCGCTTGCGCGAGTTGTCTTCGGAGACGTATTCGGCATCCAGGCGCTCCGGCAGCACCAGGTCCAGCTGCAGCGTGCCGCATTGCCAAGACCGGCCGATGGCGTCCTTGATATGGTATTCCACCTTGGGGCCGTAGAAGGCGCCCTCGCCCGGCAGCTCTTCCCACTCCACGCCGCAGGCGCGCAGCGCCAGGCGCAGGCCTTCCTCGGCGTGATCCCAGACCTCGTCCGAACCGGCGCGCTGATCCGGGCGCAGCGACAACTTGACCGCGATATCCTTGAAGCCGAAATCGTCGTACACGGAGAACGCCAGCTCGTTGAAAGCCTTGGCCTCCGCTACGATCTGCTCTTCCGTGCAGAAGATGTGCGCATCATCCTGCACAAAGCCACGCACGCGCATCAGCCCGTGCAGCGCGCCGGAGGGCTCGTTGCGATGGCAGGCGCCAAACTCGGCCAGTCGCAGCGGCAGGTCGCGGTAGGAGCGCAGGCCGTGATTGAAAATCTGCACATGGCCGGGGCAGTTCATCGGCTTGATCGCGTAGTCGCGCTTCTCCGACTCCGTGACGAACATGTTCTCCTTGTAGTTCTGCCAGTGACCTGACTTCTCCCACAGCGAACGATCCATCACTTGCGGCGTGCGCACTTCTTCATAGCCGGCCTGCGTCAGGCGGCCGCGCATGTACTGCTCCACCGCTTGCCACACCTGCCAGCCCTTCGGGTGCCAGAACACCATGCCCGGCGCCTCCTCCTGCAGGTGGAACAGGTCAAGCAGCTTGCCCAGCTTGCGGTGGTCGCGCTTCTCGGCCTCTTCCAGCATGTGCAGGTAGGCTTCCTGGTCTTCCTTCTTGGCCCAGGCCGTGCCATAGATGCGCTGAAGCATCTCGTTCTTGGCGTCGCCGCGCCAGTAGGCACCCGCCACCTTCATCAGCTTGAAGACCTTGAGCTTGCCCGTGGACGGCACGTGCGGGCCACGGCAGAGGTCGACGAACTCGCCTTCGCGATACAGGCCGATCTCCTGGTCCTGCGGGATCGAAGCGATGATCTCGGCCTTGTACTTCTCGCCCATCGACTCGAACAGCTTCACGGCTTCGTCGCGGCTCCAGACTTCGCGCGTTACCTTCTCGTCCTTCTTGGCGAGCTCGGCCATCTTCTTCTCGATGGCGACCAGGTCCTCGGGCGTGAACGGGCGCTTGTAGGCGAAGTCGTAGTAGAAGCCGTTCTCGATCACCGGGCCGATCGTCACCTGCGCCTCGGGATACAGTGCCTTGACAGCGTAGGCCAGCAAGTGCGCCGTCGAGTGACGGATCACATCAACGCCATCAGCATCCTTGTCCGTGACGATGGCGAGAGCAGCATCGCGCTCGATGAGGAAGCTGGTGTCGACCATCTGCCCATCCACCTTGCCCGCCAGGGCTGCCTTGGCCAGGCCCGAGCCAATGCTCTGCGCCACTTCGGCCACCGTTACCGGGCCGGGGAATTCGCGTCGGGAACCATCCGGCAGCGTGATTGCGATCATCTTGCACCTCATCAGAAATCCACCCGCCAGCGCCGTGCGGCCGGCAAGCGAATAAAAAGCATCTTGTAGCGCCCGGCTCATGCCTTTCGTGAAACCAGCATGGGCCTGGCAGCGGGGACTTCGCTCGGATCCACCCACGGGCGACCGAGCAGGATAGCAGGGAGCCAACAAGCGACAGACGAAAAAAAACGCAGCCAAGGCTGCGTTGTTTTTCGATTTAACCCCAATCCACCGGGTCCGAAGGCGCACCTCGACTACTGTCGCTAATTAGCGGTAGTAGTTCGCTGTGTCTTGAACATGGCGCCTCTTCCGTTCCAGGTTATCGGGATCAACCGGACTGCTTCGGTACTTCTTACTGCTATGCGTTGGTAGGCTCGATTGGACTCGAACCAACGACCCCCACCATGTCAAGGTGGTGCTCTAACCAGCTGAGCTACGAGCCTATGGTACTGCTTGAAACTAACCGCTGTATGCGCTTGCTGCACTGCGCCTACGTCTTACTGCTTGTTCGTTGGTAGGCTCGATTGGACTCGAACCAACGACCCCCACCATGTCAAGGTGGTGCTCTAACCAGCTGAGCTACGAGCCTACG
>NZ_JBXANI010000019.1:0-31339 GCF_058801495.1 Cupriavidus sp. GW822-FHT03E04 | reverse complement strand
AGCCTACGGAGAACGAAAGTATAGCATCACTTTCTTTTCGCTTGCAAGACCCCCACCACATCTTCGATCAAACCGAGTGCGCGCTGCAACTGCGTGGCCTCGGCAACCTCGGCGGTGAACTGCATCCGCGCGACGCCTTTGCTCGACAGCGTCTTCACGCCGGTGACGTTGATCTTCTCGCGCGACAGCACTTCGGAGATGTCACGCAGCAGCCCTTGCCGGTCGATCGCCTCCACGTGGATGTCCACCGGATAGACGGCATCGCTGCGCTTGCC
Source organism: Cupriavidus sp. GW822-FHT03E04 (assembly GCF_058801495.1). Classification (NCBI taxonomy): domain Bacteria; kingdom Pseudomonadati; phylum Pseudomonadota; class Betaproteobacteria; order Burkholderiales; family Burkholderiaceae; genus Cupriavidus; species Cupriavidus sp. GW822-FHT03E04. The sequence goes on along the minus strand of NZ_JBXANI010000019.1, from coordinate 31,064 downwards.
CCACTCGGTATGGATCACGCGCTCCGGCGCACGCGCCGAGAGCTGCCCGAAGGTGTGGCAGGTGCGGCGATGGATCGAGACGCCGCGCCCGCGCGTGACAAAGCCCACGATCTCGTCCGGCGGCGCCGGCTTGCAGCATTTGGACATCTGCGTGAGCAGCGAATCCACGCCCACCACCAGCACACCGCTCTTGGCGCCACGCGCCACGCTGGTGGCGCGGCTCTTCTTGGTGACGGCCTCTTCCTCGCTCTGCACCACCGCGGCTTCGCCCTCGGGGTGCCGCAGCGCCTGCTCCACATGGCGCAGGCTGAACTCATCCTTGGCAACCGCGGCGAACAGGTCGTCCGGCGTCTTGAAGCCCAGGCGCGCGGCAAGGTCATCCAGGTTGACAGCGGTCTTGCCCTCGCGCTGCAAGGTCTTGTCGATCAGCGCGCGGCCTTGCGACATGGTCTCTTGCGAATCCAGCGCATTGAACCAGGCGCGCACCTTGGCGCGCGCTCGCGGGCTGGCCAGGTAGCCTAGTTCCGCGTTGAGCCAGTCGCGTGACGGGCCGCCCTGCTTGACGGCGATGATGTCCACCGTCTGGCCGTTCTTCAGCGGCGTGTTCAGCGGCACCATGGTGCCGTCCACACGTGCGCCGCGGCAGCGATGGCCCAGGTCCGTATGCAGGTAGTACGCGAAATCCACCGGCGTAGCGCCCTGCGGCAACGCCACCACGCGCGCCTGCGGCGTCAGTACATAGATGTGGTCGTCGATGGCCGCGTGCTTGAGCTGCTCCCAGGGCGACTCGTCGTGCGCAACCGAATGATCGGCGTCGTCCTTCCACGCCAGCAGCTGGCGCAGCCACGCGATCTTCTCGTCGTAGCGTTCGCTGGCGGAGAACTGGCCGCTATAGCCCTTGCTGCCCGCTTCCTTGTAGCGCCAGTGCGCGGCCACGCCGTACTCGGCGAAGTGATGCATCTCCTGGGTGCGGATCTGCACCTCGAAGGCGCGCCCGTCGTCGCCGATCACCACCGTGTGCAGCGACTTGTAGCCGTTCGATTTGGGCCGGGAAATGTAGTCGTCGAACTCACGCGGGATCGGCTGCCAGATATGGTGCACGATGCCCAGCACGGTGTAGCAATCCTTGATGTCGTCAACGATCACGCGGAAGGCGCGCACGTCGTAGAGATCGGCAAAGTCGAGCTCCTTGCCGCGCATCTTCTTCCAGATGCTGTAGATATGCTTGGGCCGCCCGCTCACCTCGGCTCGGATCTCGGCCGATGCCAGCTCGGACTGCAGCCGCGCGATGGCGCTGGCGATATAGCCTTCGCGCTCGATGCGTTTTTCGTCGAGCAGCCGCGCGATGCGCTTGTAGGTGTCGGGCTGCTCGAAGCGGAATGCCAGGTCCTCCAGCTCCCACTTCATCTGCCAGATCCCGAGCCGGTTGGCCAGCGGCGCGTAGATGTCCAGCGTTTCGCGCGCGACCCCCGGCAGCGGCTGCGCCTTGACCTGCGCCAGCCAGCGCAGCGTCTGCAGCCGCGAGGCGAGGCGCACCAGCACCACGCGGATGTCCTGCGCGAAGGCCAGCAGCATCTTGCGCAGCGCCTCCACCTGCTCCTGGCGCGCGGCGATTTCGTCCTTGGTGGTTTCGGGCGCGCCGCTGTGGCCCACCGCGATCGCGCCGATACGCAACAACTGCCGCACACCCTTGACCAGCCCCGCTACTTCTTCGCCGAAGAGCGGCTCGATTTCCGCCTCGCTGCCAGGTACGAACGCGGCCAGCGCGAACAGGCAGGCCGCCGCGCGCGCGGCATCGTCGACGCGCAGGCCGTCGAGAATGCGCAGCATGCCCTCGGCATGCGAGAGCACGGTTTCGCCCGTGGGCAGCAACGCAGCGCTGCCGCGCTCGCGCACGAACGCCAGGGCGCGCTCCACCAGCCCGGCATCGGGCGTGCCGGCAATCTGCCCGGTCAGGTCAGTCGACGTCACCATCTCGCTGCCCCAGTCTCACTTGAGCGCGGCGGTGACCACCACTTCGATCAGGTACTGCGGATTGGCCAGGCGAGCCTCCACGGTGGCGCGCGGGGGCGTATGGCCCTGCACCACCCACGCGTCCCAGACTTCGTTCATGATGCCGATCTGGTCGACGTCGGTGAGGAAGATCTGGCACGAGAGAATCCGGCTCTTGTCGCTGCCTGCTTCGTTCAAGAGGCGCTCGATATGGCCCAGCACCTCGCCGGTCTGGCCACGCAGGTCCGCGCCGGGATCGACTTCCGGCACCTGGCCGGCGAGGTAGACCACGCCGTTGTAGATCGCGTATTCGGACAGGCGCTTGCCCACGTGGGCGCGCTTCAGTTCATTGGTACTCATGGCAATACTTTAGTCGTCGGGTAAAACATCAAAATCATCGGGACCGGCCAGCGCCTCTCGCTTCAGCCCGCGCCCAGGAAAAATTGCTTGGCGATGGCCACTTGCGCGGGATCGATGAACGTCGGGGCATGCCCCACATCCGGCACTTCCACAGAAGTCACGTTGCGCCCGCGCGCCACCATCTCCGCCACCGTCTCGCGCGTGAGCAGATCGGACTGCGCGCCGCGCACCACCAGCGTGGGCGCCTGGATGGCCTCGAACATCTGCCACAGCGCCGCCTCGCCTGCGCTCACCTGCTCGGGCGTGGTCTCGCGGAACGGCAGCGCCATCGCCGGATCGTAATGCAAGCCCCATTCCAGGCCTTCGGCGCCCTGCACCGGCTTGAGGATGGCGCCATTGAGCTCGCGCCATTGCTCGGGCGTGTGCCGGCCAAAAGACGCGCTGATGGTCTGGAGGTAGGCGAGGCCTTCCTCGAAGGTCTTGAAGCGCACCGGCAGGCCCAGGTAGGCACCGATCCGCTCCACCGCCGAGGCGGCGATGCGCGGGCCCACGTCGTTGAGCAGCAGCTTGCGCACCGGCGACTTGGGCAGGCCAGCCAGCCCCATGCCGATCAGCCCGCCCATCGAGGTGCCGAACCAGTCGACCTGCTCGACATTGAGCCGAGCGATCAGGGTGACCATATCGGACACGTACTGCGGCACCACGTAGCGGCGCGGGTCCGCGAGCCAGTCCGAGCGGCCGCGCCCGACCACGTCGGGGCACACCACGCGGTACTCGCCGCACAGGGCGGCGGCCACCGTGTCAAAGTCACGGCCGGTGCGCGTCAGGCCATGCACGCACATCAGCACCCGGGGATTGGTGGGATCGCCCCATTCGTGATAGGCCATGCGGTGAAGGCCCGCCGGGCTGATGCACTGGACGAAGCCGAGGCGCGGACTGACTGACGACATCTGAACTCCCTGGCAATACGGTAGCGAGAACGGCGCCGCCGGCATGGTGGCGCCCGGGTTGGGCAAAGCTGGATTGTACGCTGCAGCAGTTACAATGCCACAGCATCGGGGTTCTCGCCGCCATGCCTTTGCCGCTGGCGCGCGACGGGTCCCTCGCGCAGTCCAACTCCAACGTGCAAAGCACTCCGACGAAAGGGCAAACATGCTTAAAGGCAAGACGGCACTGGTCACGGGTTCCACCAGCGGTATCGGGCTCGGCATCGCACAGGCACTGGCCGCCCAGGGCGCCAACATCATCGTCAACGGCTTCGGCGATGCGCAAGCCGCCGAGCGCGAGATCGCGCAGGCCGGCGCGGGCATTCGCGTGGGCTACCACGGCGCGGACATGAGCAAGTCCGCCGAGATCGAAGACATGATGCGCTACGCCGACGCGGAATTCGGCGGCGCCGACATCCTCGTCAACAATGCCGGCATCCAGTACGTGGCCAATATCGAGGACTTCCCGCCCGAGCGCTGGGACGCGATCATCGCCATCAACCTGACCTCCGCCTTCCACACCACCCGCCTCGCCCTGCCTGGCATGAAGCGCAAGGACTGGGGCCGCATCATCAATATCGCCTCCGCCCACGGGCTGGTGGCCTCCGCGCAAAAATCCGCCTACGTAGCCGCCAAGCACGGCATCGTCGGCCTGACCAAGGTCACCGCGCTGGAAACCGCCCAGACCGGCGTGACCGCCAATGCGATCTGCCCGGGCTGGGTGCTGACGCCGCTGGTGCAAAAGCAGGTGGAAGCGCGCGCGCAGAAGGACGGCATTCCCGTGGAGCAGGCCAAGCACGAGTTGGTGATCGAGAAGCAGCCTTCCGGCCAGTTCGTCACGCCCGACGAACTCGGCGCGCTGGCCGTGTTCCTGGCCAGCGACGCGGCCCGCCAGGTGCGCGGCGTGGCCTGGAACATGGATGGCGGTTGGGTGGCGCAATGAGCGCAATGAAAACAAAGGCACGGAGCATGCAGCGACGCCACGTTCTGCGCGCCCTGACCCTGGGCGCCGCCGCCTCGCTGGGGCTGCGCGCCGGTGCCAGCGCCGCTGCCGCCCCGCTCGCCATCGAGGTGTACAAGAGCCCGCAATGTGGCTGCTGCGAGGGCTGGGTCGAGCACCTGCGCGCGAATGGCATTGCCGTGACCGTGCGCGACGTGGAAGACACCGGCGTCTATCGCGCCCGCTTCGGCATGCCAGAGCGCTTCGGCTCCTGCCATACCGGCCGCATCGCAGGCTATGCGATCGAGGGGCATGTGCCGGCCGCCGACATCAGGCGGCTGGTAGCCAGCAAGCCCGAGGCCGTGGGCCTGGCCGTGCCCGCCATGCCGGTTGGCTCGCCAGGCATGGAACAGGGTAAGCGCAAGGACCCGTTCGATGTCCTGCTGGTCCGCGCGGATGGCGGCGCATCGGTCTTCGCCAGCTACAACAAGCGCAGCACCTGAAGCCCCCCCGGCGCTGAGAATAAAAAACCCCGCGAACGCAAGCTCGCGGGGTTTTTTTCATTGCGACAGCGCGTATCAGAGCAGCGGAGCGCCCGTCTTGCTCTGGATCTCTTCGCGGCTCACGCCCGGCGCGGTCTCCACCAGCTTCAAGCCGGCTTCGGTCACGTCGATCACGCCAAGGTCCGTGATGATGCGATTGACCACGCCCACGCCGGTCAGCGGCAGCGCGCACGACGCCAGGATCTTGATGTCCTCGCTGCCGTCCTTCTTCTTGGCGGTGTGTTCCATCAGGACCACCACGCGGCCGACACCAGCCACCAGGTCCATCGCGCCGCCCATGCCCTTGACCATCTTGCCCGGGATCATCCAGTTGGCCAGGTCGCCCTTCTCGCTGACCTGCATGGCGCCAAGGATAGCCAGGTTGATATGGCCGCCGCGAATCATCGCGAAGGAATCCGCCGAGGAGAAGATCGACGAGCCCGGCAGGGTCGTCACGGTCTGCTTGCCGGCGTTGATCATGTCAGCGTCGACCTCGGCCTCGGTCGGGAACGGGCCGATGCCCAGCAGGCCGTTCTCGGATTGCAGCCAGACTTCCATGCCTTGCGGCACGTGGTTGGCCACCAGCGTCGGCAGGCCGATGCCCAGGTTCACATAGAAGCCGTCCTGCAGTTCGCTCGCGGCGCGCGCCGCCATTTCGTCACGTGTCCATGCCATGATGATTCTCCTTAGCCCGCGGCACGCACGGTGCGCTGCTCGATGCGTTTCTCGGGGTTGGCGTTCAGCACGATGCGCTGCACGAAGATGCCCGGGGTGTGGACCTCATCCGGATCCAGCGTGCCGGTATCGACCAGGTGCTCGACCTCGACGACGGTGACCTTGCCGGCCATCGCGCACATCGGGTTGAAGTTGCGCGCGGTGCGGCGGAACACCAGGTTGCCGGCGCGGTCCGCCTTGTACGCCTTGACCAGGGCCACGTCAGCGGTCAGCGCGCGTTCCATCACGTACTGCTGGCCATCGAACTCGCGGATTTCCTTGCCGTCGGCCACGATGGTGCCCACGCCGGTCTTGGTGAAGAAGGCCGGGATGCCCGAGCCGCCGGCGCGCAGCTTCTCGGCCAGCGTGCCCTGCGGGGTGAATTCCAGTTCGAGTTCGCCGGCCAGGTACTGGCGCTCGAACTCCTTGTTCTCACCCACGTACGACGAAATCATCTTCTTGATCTGGCGTGTGGCGAGCAGCAGGCCCAGGCCGAAACCGTCAACGCCAGCGTTGTTCGAGATGCAGGTGAGTTGCTTGGCGCCGCTGTCGCGCAGCGCGGCAATCAGCGCCTCCGGGATGCCGCACAGACCGAAACCGCCAACCGCGATCGTCTGGCCGTCGCGAACGACGCCCGCGAGCGCCTCCGCGGCGCTGGCGTAGACCTTGTTCATGTTTGCTCCTTCCTCGGTGATTTCCTGTCATTGCGCCCGCCTCCAGGTGATGCCGGCGAGTCACGCAGGGAAATTGTAACGGTACAATCGGACGGAGATCGTCCAGTTGCCAACCGTCCGACAGCATACGCAAGCGTCGCATCCCGCGCCAATACGTACAATTACATAAGCAAATGCCCGCTATCGACTACCAGACCGCCTTCCAGCTCGCCCCAGTCGGCCTCGTGCTGTCGCGCGAGCGCATGATCGAGGACTGCAACGACGAGCTCTGCCGCATCTTTGGCACCACCCGGGCCGCCCTGATCGGCGAATCGTTCCAGGTGCTCTATCCCACCGCAGACGAGTTCGAGCGTACCGGCGCGCGCATCGTGCCGATCATGAACGCCAAAGGCTCCTACTCCGACGAGCGCATCATGAAGCGCGCCGGCGGCGACCTGTTCTGGTGCCACGTCACCGGGCGCTCGCTGGACCGCCTGCAGCCCTTGGGCGCCGGCATCTGGACCTTCGAAGACCTATCGCAGAAGCGCCCGGTCACCGCCGAGCTGACGGCGCGCGAACGCGATATCGCCGCGCAACTGGTGGATGGCAAGACCAGCAAGCAGATCGGCAAGCTGCTCTCCATCAGCCCCCGCACGGTGGACATCTACCGGGCCAGGCTGATGAAGAAGTACGGCGCCCATACCTCGGTCGACCTGGTGCAACGCCTGGTCAACCACTAAGGGCGGCGCCCTACTCCATCATCAGCGCCCGGATTGCCGGCGGCACGGGCACTGATTTTTCGGCCTCGTAGTCGCACCAGACCACCTTGGCGCCGCCTTGCGCGTACACCACGTCCGGCTGGTCGATGCGGCGGATCTCCATGCGGGTCTCGAAGCTCGTGCGTCCCAGGTCGCCCGCAAACATCCGGCACTCGATATCCCCGGGATAGCGCAACTGCTTCAGGAAACTCATGTGGGCGTTGATGATGACTGGCCCGCAACCGCTGGGGTCCTTGCCGCCATGTCCCAGCGACTCGAACCAGGCAATGCGCGCCTGTTCCAGGTAACGGAAGTAGACCGTGTTGTTGACATGGCCCATGGCGTCCATGTCGCCCCAACGGATGGGCATGCGCAGAGTGAATACGGGTTTCATCCGCATGAGCGTAACACCGGGAGCCGGTCTCTTCCATCGGCGAAAGCGACGGTTCACGCATCGGCACATCGGGAGGACGGCTGCCTTGGCCTTCGATCAGCCAAGCATGCTCATCTCGGACCAATCCGAATCTGCCTTCAGACGTTGAGGCAAGTTCATGCCGGCGACGGACGCCGCCGGCATGATAGGCAAAACCAGGAGAACGATGGCTTAGCGGCGCACAGGGCGATCGCTGCCCGCCGCGCCGGGCATGGCGAGGCCGGAATCCGTCAGGGACGATTCCATGCGGCGGATCTGCTGCTGCAGCTGCTCCAGGCGGATACGGGAGGCACGGCTCTCGATTTCCGCGCTTTGCACCTCGATGCGCGCCGCCTTCTGCTCTTCGGCGATACGCTGGCGCTGCGCCTGCATCACGCGCACGTCTTCATTGAGCGCATTGGCACGCGCCTCAGTTTCTTGCAGCGCCTTGTCAAACGCGCGTTTTTGCGATGCCAGCACCTGACGGCGGATATCGTCATCAGCCCAGACCGCGCTCTGCTGCGTTACCTGGCGGTAAGCCTGTTCCGCCGCCCCAATCGATTCGAAGCGGAAAACCCGCCAGAGATTCTTCTGGTAAAACAGCGCCACATAGCAAACCACCTGATCGTCAGCAAGCATCAGCGTGGTGCCGTAGTCGCCGTTGTAGCTGGTGCGCAGCTCGCGCACCGACCTGTCACGCAGGCGCTTCTGCAGCTCCGACACCAACCCCAGGGAAGCCGGCGAGGCCTGCGGCATGCTGCCCGAAGCGGTCAGCGGCGCCGGGGCCACCGACATCGGCACGGGCTCGGCCGCCGCCACGACACCGGAGGCGGACAGCGACAAGGCCAGGCCAATCAGACTGGCTAGCAAGGGGGCGCGGCAGGAATTATTCAACATGGCGTTCCGGCTGGGACAGGGACGAAATACGGTTCAGGAAATCGGGGTGCATCATGCGGCACTACCCGACGGCAATGATGCGCAGCGCGCACCTCACCGACCGCGGATTGTAACAAGCTTCCCAGCAGGGACCGCGTTTTGTAACCATTGCGGGATTGGCGTTGCCATTCCCGCAACAGCCCCACTGGCGCGTGGGGAGGCGTTGGCGCCACCCCACGCTACTGCAACTGCGCGCCGCTTAACGCTTGGCGATCGAGGTTTCTGCCTTGCTCACGAGGTCCACGCCAATCTGCTTCTTCCACTTGTCATAGACCTTGGCCGTGGCCTTGCGGAAGGCATCGTGCTCAGCCGGCGTCAGTTGCGCCACCTTCACACCGTGGGCCTCCATATCCTTCCAGGCCGGTGCGCCCGCCTCGACCAGGCCCTTGCGGGCCAGCGCCGTTTCCTGCTTGCCGGCGTCGATGGCGGCTTGCTTGACGATCTCGCGGTCGGCCGGCGTCCAGCTTTCCCAGATCTGCTTGTTGACCACGAAGATCAGCGGGTCAGCCACGTAGCCCCAGGTGGTCACGTACTTCTGGCCCACCATGTAGAGCTTGGCGGCGGCGAACACCGATTGCGGATTTTCCTGGCCATCCACCGCGCCCGAGGCCATGGCCGGCTGCGCGTCAGCCCAGCTCATCTGGGTCGGGTTGGCACCGAGCGCGTTGAAGGTCTCGATATACAGCGGCGAGCCCACCACACGCAGCTTCATGCCTTTCAGGTCTTCCGGCTTGCGGATTTCGCGCTTGGAGTTGGAGACTTCACGAAAGCCGTTCTCGCCCCAGGCCAGCGGCACCACACCGGACTTGTCCAGGGTCGCGAAGATCGACTTGCCGACCTCGCCTTGCGTGAGGGCGTCCAGTGCCTTGTAGTCAGGCATCAGGAACGGCAACGAGAACAGGTTCAGCTCCTTGACCTGCGGCGACCAGTTGATGGTCGAGCCAACCGCCATGTCGATCACGCCCTGGCGGATCGCCGAGAACTCACGGGTCTGGTCGCCGGCCACCAGCGAGGTACCCGGGTACAGCTTGATGTTGATGCGGCCGCTGGTGCGCTGGCGCACCAGGTCGGCCCAGATCTCGCCGCCCTTTCCCCACGGGAAGGCCGGGCCGAGCACCAGCGACATCTTGTACTCGGCTTTGTAGCTCTGCGCCATGGCGCCAGCGGGCGCGAGGGCGGCAGCGGCGATGGTGGCTGCCAGCGACAGCATCAGGGCACGACGTTTCATGCGTTCTCTCCTCTCAGGATCTGTTGTGTGTTTCTTATGGGCAACGAGAATGTCAACACCTCGAATAACTCAATAACCCAGGTAGTCAGGCAACCAGGTCGCCAGCGGCGGGAAGGCCAGCACCAGCAGCATGGCGACGAACATCGCCAGCAGCATCCACACCACCCAGGGCACGGTCTCTTCCATGCGCACGCGCGCGATCCGGCACGAAACCATCAGGTTCACCGCCAGCGGCGGCGTGAACTGGCCAAGCGCGACCTTGAGCGTCAGCACCACCCCGAACCAAACCGGGTTCCAGTGAAAGGCATTGGCGATCGGCAGCAGCAGCGGCACGAAGATCAGGAAGATCGAGATGCCGTCGAGGAACATCCCCACCGTCATCAGCAAGGCTACGATCAGCGCCAGCACGCCGTATTCGCCCAGCCCGGAATGCGCAATGGCATTGGCCAGCGGATCGATCACGCCCAGCGTGGACAGCGCGTAGGCAAAGATGCCGGCCAGCGCCACCACCAGCAGGATCACCGCGGAAGTCTCCGCCGCCTCCTGGAAGATCACGAACAGGTCGCGCATGCCGATGCTGCGGTAGATCACCATGCCAACGAACAGGCCGTACACCACCGCCACCACGGCGGCTTCGGTCGGCGTGAACCAGCCCGCGCGCATGCCGCCCAGGATCAGGAACGGCGCGACCAGGCCCCAGGCCGCTTCGCGCAGGCTCTTCCAGAACGGGGGACGCGGCAGGCCGGCCTCGATGGCGCCCATATTGTGCTTGCGCGCCAGCCAGACGGCCGGCACGATCAGCGCCACGCCGGCCAGGATGCCGGGGATCATGCCGGCGGCGAACAGCGCCGGCACCGAGGCGCCGGGCACCAGCACGCTGTAGATGATGAAGGCAACGGACGGCGGAATCAGGATGTCGGTTGCGGCGGCAGCGCCGACCACGGCCGCGCTGTACGCGCCGGGATAGCCGGCCCGCGACATCGCAGCAATCATCACGCCACCCACCGCGGCCGCATTGGCCGGGCCGGAGCCGGAGATGCCGCCCAGGAACATGGCAACCAGGATGGCCACCAGCGGCAGCATGCCCGGACCGCGCCCGACAATGGCAATGGCGAAGGTCACCAGCCGCTGCGCCACGCCGGAACGGTCGAAGATCGAGCCGACCAGCACGAACATCGGAATCGCCAGCAGCGGGTACTTGCCCAGGCCGGCGTAGAAATTCTGCGGCACGGCCAGCAGGCCGAACATCTGGGTGTCCACGTTGGACAGCCCGATCGCCACCAGGCCGCCAAGCCCCAGCGACACGCCGATCGGCACGCCCAGCATCATCAAGCCCAGGAACACCACGAACAGGATAATGGCAATGAGGGTCATGGCGTGGACTCCGAAGCTGCTGCGCCGGCAACGCGCTCGGCATGCAGGGCCTTGAGCGCGCGCAGGTTGCGCACCGCTACGCCGAGCGCCCGCAGCGCGATGGCGGCGGACAGCACCGGCAGCCAGACGGAGTACCACCAGCTCGGCACGCCAATGCCCGGCGAGGTCTCACCAAACGTGTATTCGTCCCACGCCACGCGAGCACCCAGCACCGCCAGCGCGATGAACATGACTGCAACGGCCACCGCCGACAGCACTGCCAGGCGCCGCTGCCGCGCCGCGCTGCCACGATCGAAAAAGAATTCAATGCGGATATTGCGGTCGCGCGCCACGGCCGCGCTGCCTGCCACCAGGGCCAGCACGATCATCAGGAAGACCGAGAATTCCTCGGTCCAGGCAAACGATTCATCGGTGAAATAACGGACCACCACGTTGGCGAAGGTGATGCACACCAGCAGCACCATGACGATCACGCCAACCCAGTCTTCAATTCGCGGCGATACCTTGAAGCCGCTGTCCCCTTGCTGGCTGGCGCCAGTCTCATCCGGCATGGCCGTGACGTGTTTTGGGTCGGCATCGCGCCGCCCCTCCCGATCTGCTTGCATCTCCCCGGCCTCCGGTCCGGTCCGCGCGGCGCCGCTGGCTGCGCACGGATTTTCTCTTTGAATTATGTAAAGACTTAATCTCAAGACATGGCGGATTATGCCAAGACTTGCCGAGCGCGCGGGAACTTTTGCTCCATGCCGCGCCAACAGGCAATCTTCTGGCCGTGGGAATCCGGCAGGCCATCGATTCCGCAGGGTGCCCAAGGGGACCGGATAAGCCCAGGGACCGGGAATCGCACGCCCCGCCGGCGTTTTTGGCGCGGGCCAGGGCCAACCTGCCGGCGGGCGCACGCAAGCGCGCGCCGCCCCTTCTGGCGGCTATACCATGCCGTCGTCGGCGGTAATGATTGCGCCGTTGATGAATGCCGACTGGTCGGACGCCAGCAGCAACAACAGGCCGTCCAGGTCCTCGGGCTTGCCCACGCGCTTGCGGGGCAGCATCTGGACCAGCTTCTGGCCGGCGTCGGTGTCCCAATGGTGGTGATTGATATCGGTGTCGATATAACCGGGGCAGATGGCGTTGACGTTGATGCCATGGCGCGCCCACTCCAGCGCCATCGACTTGGTCATGTGCACCACCGCGGCCTTGCTCATGCAGTACACGCCGATTTGCGAGAGCACCTTGAGCCCGGCGACCGACGCGATATTGACGATACGCGACTGCGGCAGCGGATTGCCGTTCTTCTCGGCGCCCTTGGCGCGCGCAATCATGCGCTTGGCCACTTCCTGCGCCACGAAGAAAGCGCCCCGGGTATTGGTGTCGAAGACGAAATCGAAGTCGTCGGGGGTGACGTCGGTCAGGCGCTGGGTGGTGGAGACGCCCGAGTTATTGACCAGGATGTCGATCGCCCCGGCCTCGGTCTCGGCATGCGCCACCGCGGAGCGCACGCTGTCGTGGTCGGTCACGTCGAGCTGCACCACGTGCGCGCTGCCGCCCTCGGCCTCGATCGCGGCACGCAGCTCCTTGAGCCGCTCGGTACGCCGCGACGCCAGGATGACCTTGGCGCCGGCACTCGCCAGGACATGGGCAAACCGCGTGCCCAGACCGCTCGAAGCGCCTGTCACCAGCGCGACCTTGCCTTCCAGATTGATCGACAAACCCATAATGGCCTCTATGTTCGGGAGCCCCCGGCGCCGCCTGCCATGGCCACGGCCTACGGGAGCTCCTCGCGAAATCTGCCTGCTGAAACCGAAGGCAGCATATCAAAAAAAAGAACGGTCGTTCCAAAAAAAATCTTGCCTGACCATGGCGAGTCCCGGACAATGCCGGAGATTCTAAGAACTCGGGCCACAAAGGGAAAGAGGAAAAACGCGCATGGCCGCCACGATTTGGCGAGTGCGCCGCCCCGCCCTTGCCCCAAGTTCCGCCCGATCATCGCATCCCCGGTACCACCGAACACGGCATTTCCCACAATTGCGCGCAAGTTGCCAAGAATAGAGGGTTAGAGACAATGAATCAGCAACAGCTCCTGGAGCAGTACGGCCCCCGCGAGGCCATGGAATACGACGTCGTCATCGTTGGCGGCGGCCCCGCCGGCCTGGCAACCGCCATCCGCCTGAAGCAGCTCGCCCAGGAGAAAGGCACCGAGGTCAATGTCTGCGTGCTGGAAAAAGGCTCCGAGCCGGGCGCCCACATCCTGTCCGGCGCCATCATGGACCCGGTTGCGCTCAATGAGCTGATCCCCAACTGGAAGGAACTCGGCGCCCCGCTGAACCAACCGGTCGCTGAAGACAAGTTCCTGTTCCTCAACGAAACCGGTTCCAAGGCCACGCCGTCCGCCCTGCTGCCGGAGTGCTTCCACAACCACGGCAACTACATCGTCAGCCTGTCCAACTTCACGCGCTGGCTGGGGCAACAGGCCGAAGGCCTGGGCGTCGAGATCTTCCCGGGCTTCCCGGCCGCCGAGGTGCTCTACAACGACGACGGCTCGGTCAAGGGCGTGGCCACCGGCAACATGGGCATCAACAAGGAAGGCGAGCCGACCGAGAATTTCCAGCTCGGCATGGAACTGCACGCCAAGTACACCATCTTCGCCGAAGGGTCGCGCGGCCACCTGGGCAAGCAGCTGATCGCCAAGTACAAGCTCGATGACGGCAAGGATCCGCAAAGCTACGGTATCGGCCTGAAAGAGCTGTGGGAGATCGATCCCGCCAAGCACCAGCCAGGCCTGGTGGTGCACACCGCCGGCTGGCCGCTGGACCCGGCCACCTACGGCGGCTCCTTCCTGTACCACATGGAAGACAACAAGGTCGCTGTGGGCTTCGTGGTGGGCCTGGACTACACCAACCCCTGGCTTTCCCCGTTCGAGGAGTTCCAGCGCTTCAAGACGCACCCGGAAATCCGCACGTATTTCGAAGGTGGCAAGCGCATCAGCTACGGCGCGCGCGCCATTACGGCCGGCGGCCTGCTGTCGCTGCCCAAGACCGTGTTCCCGGGTGGCGCCCTGGTCGGCTGCGACGCCGGTTACCTGAACGCCTCGCGCATCAAGGGCAGCCACGCTGCCATCAAGACCGGCATGATGGCCGCCGAAGCCGCCTATGATGCGCTGCAGGCCAACCGCCAGCACGACGAACTGACGGCCTACCCGACCGCCTTCGAGAACAGCTGGCTGCACAAGGAACTGCTGCAGGCAAAGAACTTCAAGCAGTGGTTCAAGAAGGGCCGCACCACCGCCACGCTGATGACCGGCATCGAGCAATGGCTGCTGCCCAAGCTGGGCATCCGCAACCCGCCCTGGACCATCCACCGCGAGAAGCCGGACCACGTCTACCTCAAGCCAGCCGCCGAGTGCCCGCAGATCGTTTACCCGAAGCCGGACGGCAAGCTCACCTTCGATCGCCTCAGCTCGGTGTTCATCAGCAACACCAACCATGAGGAAAACCAGCCGGCCCACTTGACGCTCAAGGACGCAAGCGTCCCAGTCAATGTCAACTGGGACAAGTTTGCCGGCCCCGAAAGCCGCTACTGCCCAGCCGGTGTGTACGAGTTCGTGCAGAATGACGACGGCAAGGAACGCCTGCAGATCAACGCGCAGAACTGCGTGCACTGCAAGACCTGCGACATCAAGGATCCCACCCAGAATATCGTATGGGTGACGCCGGAAGGCGGCGGCGGCCCGAACTACGTGGGCATGTAACTTAGCCGCATGGCAAGAACAACGGCACCGGGTTCGGTGCCGTTTTTTTTTGGGCTCAGACCTGCGGGCTCGACGTTGCGGGCGACGTCAGTGAATCATGGTAGAGCGGCTTGTCGTCGGCCACGCTCTGATACCAGCCAATCACATCAGCCACGCCCGCAATCAGCGTGATGAGTGCCGGGCCAGCAAGCGGCACCTGCCCGATCCCGTCGATCAGGGCCAGCACCACGTCCGTCATGCCGCCCGCCTCGCGCGGCTTGCCGAGGGCGGTGGCCGAGGCCACGTCCAGGGGCGACATCCCGACCAGCAGGCGTGTGCCGTCGGCACCGGCGTCGGCACTAACTGCCTTGGTTCCACTCGAAAAATCTTCCAGTCCCAGCGCGCGTTCGTCCATCGACAAAGCACTCGCCTGGCTGCCGCCCTGCGCGATATCAGCCATGGCTGGCATGGCAATGGCTAGCAGGGCTGCCAGGATGGGCGCGCGCAATTGCGCGCCAAGGCGGGATAAACGCTTCATGATGTCTCCTTGTGGCAGGAATCGGGATACCGGCCCGCCACAATGCCAGCATGCCGTGCCGGATCTTCTCGCAGGGGACAGTAGAGACGGGAAGCGTGATTCGGGCAAGAATCCGTGTTAGCAGGATGACTCCAAACGCCGCCCCCTCTCACGCGGCGGTGACCTGCATGCTGGCATTGGCCAGCAACTGCTCATAGATAAAGCACTGGAGCAGCGTCAGCTCGCGCTCGCCTAGGGCTTCGAACACAACGCCGAACGTGGGAAACTCCACATCGCCCTCGGCAGGCAACGCGTTGCGCACCACCCCGTCGACCATGATCTCGCTGTCCAGCGCGGCGGTGCGCAGATGGAAGCACAAGCGTACCGGCGCACCGGGCGCCGGCACTGCGCCGGCGATCTGGATCTGCGCGCCGCCAGTGCTCAGGTCGGTCAGCAACACCAGGCGGGCAGGCTGGTGCTGTGCCGCAGCCTCATCGTCCGTGCTGCCGGGATCCACAAGGTAAGCCGCCAGCCGCGTCAGCACGCGGGTCGCCTTGCGCACCGGCATCTGCTGCGGCTCGGCCGGCGCCGACAAGACCAGGTAGCGGAATGGACTGCGGCAGATGGCGGTCACCGTCGACTCGAAACTGAGGATGGCGTGACCGGAAAAGCCGCGCAGCAACACCGTCTCGCCGGGCTTGAGCTGCAGTTCCTTCCCGCCGAGCTGCGGCCAGGTCACGAACAGGCCCTGCTCGACAAATCCGATCAGCCGGCTGGCCGCGGCGCGCCCGGTCTGCCCCGGCGATTTGACCTGCAGCAGCGTGCCCACCTGCAGGCCAAGCGGCCCCGCACTGGCCAGCCGCCCGCTGTCCATCGGCTCGCCCGGTTCGCCCGGCTCGTCCTCCGGCCGGCACACAGTGCCATGGCGAAACACCAGGGCGACGTCGCGGTCCTCGGGAATCACGCTGCCGCTGCCGAGCACGAGATTGCCTGCCTCGTCCAGCAAGGACCAAGGCAAAGGCTGGCCGACGGGGAGATCGTTAGGGGTGAGTGCAATCATGGTTAGCACCGGTGAACGCCCGGGCAGCGGGCGTGGCAGATCCAACGGCGGCTACGGGAACGCAGAAACGGTCGTCCCGGCCACCACCTAGCGAGGCGCTCAGTGCACAGAGCGGCTGGCGCGGCTGCCTCAAGGCGCCGCGATGTACCAAGTGAATAGCGCATCCCATCCAGTTTGCTATCGGCACATTCCTGGAAAACCTTGAGAACAATCGGACAGCCAAGGGGGCAGGCATGCCTTGACGCCGTCTCGCTTTCCTCGCAAAATCTCGCCACAATCTGTCTGACAGCCTTACATATTAATCGATGACCATCCTAAGCCGCCCCGCCTCGCTTGCCGCACGTATCGCCGACGCCCTGCGCGCCGACATCGCAGCGGGCCGCTTTGCCGCCGGCGCCCGGCTCCCGGCCGAAGCCGCCCTTAGCGAGACCTTTGGCGTGAGCCGCCCCATCGTCCGGGAGGCCATTGCACAACTGAAGGCGGACGGGCTGCTGGTCACGCGCAAAGGCTCGGGTGCCTATGTATCGGACACGCCCGGCGGGCAGGTATGGCGCATGGCCCCCGAACTGCAAGGCGGTCCGACCCCGGCCCAGCTATTCGAGTTGCGCATGGTGGTGGAATGCGCCTGCGCCGAAATGGCCGCGCTGCGCCGCACCGACGAGGACCTGCAAGCCATCCACGCCGCGCTGGCCGCGATGCGCGAGCACGCCGAAGATTTCACCAGCGCCGCAGCCGCCGACGTGGCGTTCCACCACGCCATCGCGCAGGCCGCGCACAACCCCTGCTTCACCGGCCTGACCGATTTTGTTGGCCAGCACATGCTGGCGGCGCGGCAAACCGCCTGGGAAAACGCCGCCCGCTTTCGCGGCGGCTCGCAGGGCGCGGATAGCGAGCACACCGCGCTGGTGCAGGCCATTGCCGCCGGCAACGCCAGCGCGGCGCGGCAGGCCGCACGCAGGCACCTCGGCGCGGCAGCCAAGCGCATGGGGCTGACTTTGCGTTAAGCCCTGGCGCGCAGAGCGCAGGGCCTATCCACGGCACAACACAATCCAGGGACCCGCGGCACGTACCGCCTGACAGGCGCCGGCCGCATCAGCAGAGAACGACAATGGAACAAGTAGATTGCGTGGTAATCGGCGCGGGCGTAGTGGGCCTGGCCGTGGCGAGACAACTGGCCATGCAGGGCCGCGAAGTCATCATCCTGGAAGCCGAGAACGCCTTCGGCACCATCACCAGCGCGCGCAACAGCGAAGTGATCCACGCCGGCATCTACTATCCGGCTGGCTCGCTCAAGGCCGCGATGTGCGTGCGCGGCAAGGCCATGCTGTACGACTACTGCGCCTCGCACCACATCCAGCACCAGCGCTGCGGCAAGCTGATCGTAGCCACCACCGAGGCCCAGGTCGCCACGCTGGAAGGCATCAGGGCCAAAGCCGCGGCCAATGGCGTGCATGACCTGCAGTTGCTCAGCCAGGCCGAGGCGCAGGCGCTGGAGCCAAACCTGCAATGCCGCGCCGCCCTGCTCTCTGCGTCCACCGGCATCGTCGACAGCCATGGCCTGATGCTGGCCTTGCTGGGCGACGCCGAGAACGCCGGCGCCATGCTGGCGGTGCAGTCGCCCGTGGCCGGCGGCGCCGTGATGCCGGATGGCATCCGCCTCGACGTGGGCAGCCAGGACGAGGCGGACGGCACCACGCTGCTGGCCCGCACCGTGATCAACTCGGCCGGCCTGACCGCGCCGGCGCTGGCGCGCAGCATCGAAGGCATGCCTGCCGCACATATTCCACCGCAGTACTACGCCAAAGGCTGCTACTTCACACTGGCCGGGCGCGCCCCCTTCTCGCGCCTGATCTACCCGGTGCCGGAGGCCGCCGGCCTGGGCGTGCACCTGACGATCGACCTGGGCGGCCAGGCGCGCTTCGGCCCCAATGTGCGCTGGATCGACGAGATCGAGTACGGCGTGGACCCGGCCGATGCCGACAGCTTTTACGGTGAAGTGCGCAATTACTGGCCGGGACTGGCCGACGGCGCGCTGCAGCCGGGTTATGCCGGCATCCGCCCCAAGATCAGCGGGCCGGGCGAGCCCGCGGCGGATTTCCGCATTGATGGCCCAGCCACCCATGGTGTGCCGGGGCTGGTCAACCTGTTCGGCATCGAGTCGCCCGGGCTGACCTCGTCGCTGGCGCTGGCCGAGCACGTGGCAAGCCTGCTGTGAAGCCCTGAACGATCCAAATGCCGGCGCGCGTCAGCGCCCGGCCGTGGCGGCATCCGCCTTGGCGTCGGACGCCGCCTCCGTACGGAACGTCATGAACGCGCACAGTGCGCCGCCCGCCGCCGCTAGTGCCGCCAGCCCGAATGTGTGCGCGGGCCCGAGCGCCTTCCAGGTCCACCCCATCGCCAGCCCGCCGCAGGTGCCGCCAAGGCCGTAGGAAAGGCCGGTGTAAAGCGCCTGGCCACGCCCCTGCAAGGGCCCCGCGAACCAGCGCTGCAGGCGTTTCAGGCTGGCGCTATGGTGCGCGCCGAAGGTGGCCGCGTGCAGGACCTGCACCAGCGCCATCAGCCATGACAATTGGGCGAAGTAGCCGGTCAGGCCAAAGCGGATCGCGGCCAGCACGAAGGTGCCGGCCAGGATGGTGCGCAAAGGCACGCTTGCGAACAACCGCCCCTGGTAAAAGAAGAAAACGATCTCGGCCACCACGCCGATGGTCCACATCACGCCGATGGCGAACTTGCTGTAGCCAAGCTGCTCCAGGTACAGCGAATAGAACACGTACAGCGCGGCGTGGGCGAACATCATCAGGAACGCCGAGCCGAAGAACCAGCTCACATCGGGACGGCGCAGCAGCGGCAGCGCCGGCGGCGGCTTGACGCGCGGCCCGTCCTCGGGCGCATCGCGCATGCCGAACACCACCACCAGGAACAGCGCCAGCATGGCGCTCGCCAGCCACGGGAACACCTCCATGCCGTAGTGCTCGAACAGCGCCCCACCCATCAGCACGGCCGCGATAAAGCCGGCCGAGCCGAACATGCGGATGCGCCCGTAGCGGTAATCGAAGGCGCCGTAGCGGCGCAGCGTGGAGATGGTGAGCGCGTCGCCCAGCGGAGACATGGCGCTGGTGATCAGGTTCAGCCCGATCATCATCGCCATCATTGCGCCGTAGCTGGTGACGCCGGGCACCATCAGGAACGCCAGCAAGGATGTCACGGCGGCCAGGCGCAGCAGGCGCACGCGGGTATGCATCACGTCGGACAGCCAGCCCCAGAAATACGGGCCGACGATGCGGCTGACCTGGAAGCAGGCCATCAGCACGCCGATCTGCACCGGGGAGAAACCGCGCCCGGCGAAGAACAGGCTCACATAGGGGGAGATGACGCCGACGTAGCCGTAGTAGCCAAGATAAAACAGGCCAAAGCGCGTCTCGGAGACGCGCCCGGCACCCGCGGCGCGGGCGTGTTGTTCCGCCTGCGCCAACTCAGCGCGACGGGCCGGACTGCGGCGACTGGGCGGGAATGCGCGGGGTATCGACCTTGACGTCGCCGCACTGGGCACGGTGGCGCAGCGCATGGTCCATCAGCACCAGCGCCAGCATGGCTTCGGCGATGGGGGTGGCGCGGATGCCCACGCAGGGATCGTGGCGGCCGAAGGTTTCCACCGTGGCGGGCTGGCCTGCCTTGTCGATGGATTCGCGCGGGGTGCGGATGCTGGAGGTGGGCTTGATTGCCAGCGAGACGGTGACGTCCTGGCCGGTCGAGATGCCGCCAAGCACACCGCCGGCGTTATTGCCACGGAAGCCTTCGGCGCTGAGCGAGTCGCCATGCACGCTGCCACGCTGGCTCACGCTCTCAAACCCCGCGCCGATCTCCACGCCCTTGACGGCGTTGATGCCCATCATGGCATGCGCGATATCGGCATCGAGCTTGTCGAACAGCGGCTCGCCCAGGCCCACCGGCACATGGCTCGCCACCACCTCGATGCGCGCGCCGACGGAGTCGCCGTCGCGGCGCAGCGCGTCCATATAGGTTTCCAGCTCCGGCACGATCTCCGCATTGGGGGCAAAGAAGGGATTCTCCGGCACTTCCGCCCAGTCCACGAACGGCACGCGGACTTCGCCCAGCTGCGACATATAGCCCCGGATCTCGGTGCCATACTGCTCGCGCAGCCACTTCCTGGCCACGGCCGCCGCTGCCACCACCGGTGCCGTCAGGCGGGCCGACGAGCGGCCGCCGCCGCGATAGTCGCGGATGCCGTACTTCTGCCAGTAGGTGTAGTCGGCGTGGCCCGGGCGGAAGGTCTCGACGATATTGCCGTAGTCCTTGCTGCGTTGGTCGGTGTTGCGGATCAGCAGGCAGATCGGCGTGCCGGTGGTCTTGCCCTCGAACACGCCGGACAGGATCTCGACCTGGTCGGGCTCCTGGCGCTGCGTGACGTGGCGCGAGGTGCCGGGCTTGCGGCGATCCAGGTCCAGCTGGATGTCGGCCTCGGTCAGGGACATGCCCGGCGGACAGCCATCCACCACCGCGCCGATGGCCGGCCCGTGCGATTCGCCGAAAGTGGTGACAGTGAAGAGCAGGCCGAGAGTATTGCCGGACATGATGGGAGGCCGCGCAGGGCGTGAGAATTGGGGAACGGGCTACATTGTAAGGCTTTTGCCGCCCTTGCGGCCCTCCCCGGCTCGCGCTCAGGGCGCGGGCGCCGCCTGCAGGTCCGGATAGAAGCGCTCCCGCATCCGCGCCACGTAGGCCACCAGGCTGGGGTGGGATTCGGCGGCGGTGCGGATCGGCGTGTCGAACAGCGGGCACAGCGCGCCGGCCATGAAGGCGAAGACCGTGGCGTCGGCGCCGCAAGGCTTGTCGCCCATCAGGTAGGGCTGGCCACCCAGCACATCGGCCACGGCCGCCACATCGCGGCTGGCTATCGCGGCCAGATCGGCCGGGCTATGGCGCCCGAGCCCCTGCGTCCACAGGATGCGGCGGATCTTCGAGCGCACAAAACGCATCGCCAGCCCGCGCACCGGCCAGGGCACGGCGCGGAAGAACGTCGCCGGGCCCCGGGCAAAATTGGCGTCGTGGTTCCAGCGCGCATCGGCCACAGCCCAGTAGAAGTTATCTTCCAGCATCTTCTCGACCGCCCAGGCCGTGCCACGCTGGGACCGCGTCAGCCCTTCATCGAAGTCGATGTGGTAGGTCTTCTCCAGGTGCCAGCGGATCAGCGTGGAGTCCGCCACCACGCGGCCCTCGTCGTCGAGATAGGGCAGCTTGCCCTTGGGCGCGCGCCGCAGGCCGCCCTGCGCGGCGCGATACGGCAGTCCCGCGAGCTTGAGCAGCATGTCGGCCTTGGTGACGAAAGGGCTGGCGTCTGGCAGGCCGAAGGCCGGCCCGAAGGTGTAAAGCGTGATCATGGTTGCCGCCTCCCGCTTATCGTTAGCGCCACTCGCCGCGCAAGCCCTGCACCACCTGCTGCAAGCCCTCCGGCGTGGCCAGTTCCGGCGCGATCGGGTCGCCCACGACCAGTTCCAGCCGATTCAGGATGCCGCGCCGGAATGGCCGGGACATGGCATTGCCGCCCTTGCGGGAGAAAAAGCTGCCCCACAGCCCGCGCAGCGCCATCGGCACGACCGGCACGGGGGTGCGCCGGATGATCTGCTGCACGCCCTGCTTGAAAGGATTGAGCTCGCCGGTGGCCGTGATCTTGCCCTCCGGGAAGATGCAGACCAGGTCGCCGCCGGCCAGCGCCCGCGCGACTTCGTCGTAGGCACGCTCCAGCATGACCGGGTCCTCGTGCGCCGGCGCGATCGGGATCGCCTTGGCCTGGCGGAAGAACCACGACATCAGCGGCACCTTGAAGATGCGGTGATCCATCAAGAAGCGCACCGGCCGCGGGCTGGCGGCCATCAGCACCACCGCATCGGCAAAGCTGACGTGGTTGCACACCAGCACCGCCGCGCCCTCGGCCGGAATGTGCTCGGCGTTGACGCGCTTCAGGCGATACACCGTATGCACCAGGATCCAGGCAATGAAGCGCAGCAGGAACTCCGGCACCAGCGAGTAGATGTAGATGGCAACCATCGCGTTGAGCAGCCCCACCACCAGGAACAGCTGCGGAATGCTGAAGCCGGCCTGGGTCAGCACCACCGCCAGCAGCGAGGAGCCGATCATGAAGAAGCTGTTGAGGATGTTGTTGGCGGCGATGATGCGGGCCCGGTGCGTCGGCGCGCAGCGACTCTGGATCAGCGCGTACAGCGGCACGCTGTAGAAGCCGCCGAACATCGCCAGCAGGAACAGGTCGATCAGCACGCGCCAGTGGCGCGGGTCGGCGGCAAAGCCGGCCAGCCCGGACAGTTCGCTGTGCTGCTCGCCGTTGCTGGCAAAGAACAGGTCGACCGCGAACACCGTCATGCCAATCGAGCCGAACGGCACCAGGCCGATCTCGACATGCCGACCGGACAGCCGCTCGCACAGCAGCGAGCCGGTGCCGATGCCCAGCGAGAACACCGCCAGCAGCAGCGTCACCACGTTCTGGTCGCCGCCCAGCACGTCCTTGGCAAAGCTGAAAAACGAGGTGAGGAAGGTCGCGCCCAAAAACCAGAGCCAGGAAATCCCCAGCAAGCTCAGGAACACCGTGCGGTCGGTGCGCGCCAGCTTGAGGTTACGCCAGGTCTCGGTAAACGGGTTCCAGTTGATGCGCAGGTCAGGTTGCGGCGCCGGCGAGTCCGGCACGCGCGCGGACACCATGCGGCCGGCCAGCGCCAGCACCACGCAAGCTGCGCCGACATAGAACGGCCCCACGATCTTCTCGCCATGGGTCAGGCCGGCCAGTTCGCCGCCAAGCAGGGTACCGAGCAGGATGGCCACGAAGGTGCCCATCTCCACCAGGCCGTTGCCGCCCACCAGCTCGGTCTCGTCCAGGTGCTGCGGCAGGTAAGCGAACTTGACCGGGCCAAACAGCGTCGAGTGCAACCCCATCAGGAAGGTGCCCGTGTAGAGCAAGGGGGCGCTGTGCATGGCAAAACCCGCCAGCCCCAGCAGCATGATGGCGATTTCCAGCGTCTTCACCAGCCGGATCAGCCGGGACTTCTCGATCTTGTCGGCGATCTGGCCGCTGGTGGCCGAGAACAGCACGAACGGTGCGATAAAGATGGCTGAGATCAGGAACGCCGCGCTCTTGGCGTCAACACCGTCGAACAGGGCCGTATGGTAGGTGACCAGCGAGGTGAAGGCGACCTTGAACAGGTTGTCGTTCATGGCGCCCAGGAACTGGGTCCAGAAGAAGGGCGCGAAGCGGCGCGTGCGGAGCAGACGGAATTGGTTTTGTTGGCTCATGTAGCGCTCATGTCGCAGTCGGCTCAAAAAGATGCCGCGTCGTTGCGCGGCATTTACCACTTGTACGGACTATGGGCGCGCCCCAGGAGGGTGCACAGCCCGCAGCGCCTCGATCGGCCCAACCCGGCCGCCGCTATGTGGCGCCTCTCGCGCCATGGGCGGCTCAATCGCTCTTTTCTTCCGGCCAATCGCGGATGTAGGCCTTGAGCATGCGGTTCTCGAAGCTCTGCTCTTCCACCACGGCCTTGGCCACGTCGTAAAACGAAATCACGCCCATCAGCGTCCGGTTGTCCAGCACCGGCAGGTAACGGGTGTGGCGCTCCAGCATCATGCGGCGGACTTCATTGACGTCCGTCTCCATGGTGCAGGTCAGCGGCGCGTCGTCCATGACCTTGCGCAGGCTGGTGGTGCCGACGTTGCCCCCGTTGGCGGAGAGCGTCTTGATGATCTCGCGGAAGGTCAGCATGCCGACCAGGTCGCCGTATTCCATCACCACCAGCGAGCCGATATCGTGCTCTGCCATGATGTTGACCGCCAGCAGCAGTGACGTTTCCGGCTTCACCGTATAGAGCGTGTTGCCCTTGATCTGCAGGATGTCGCTGACTTTCATGATGGTCTCCGCTTCTCTGAATCTGCTGTTTTGCTGTTTATTACCTGCCGCCGCCGGCATGGCCTGATGCGCCGATCCTAGCCGAAACCAGCCGCCCAAGTAAAGCACGGGCCGCCGCCGGGGCCGCCAAGGCTATTTGCCGTGCCCCCGGCAGCAGCGGATGCTACGATGCGATCCGGAGACAACTCTAGCCCTTGAAGCCATGTCCGGTACCCGTTTCGACACCCTGGCGCTGCATGCTGGCGCCGCTCCCGACCCCGCCACGGGGGCGCGGGCCACGCCCATCCACCTGACGACATCCTTCGTCTTTAAAGACAGCGAGCACGCCGCCTCGCTGTTCAATATGGAACGCGCGGGCCACGTCTACTCCCGCATCTCCAATCCGACGGTCGCCGTCTTCGAGGAGCGCATCGCCGCCCTGGAGAACGGCGCCGGCGCGATCGGCGTGGCTTCGGGCCAGGCCGCGCTGCATCTGGCGGTGGCGACGCTGATGGGCGCGGGCTCGCACATCGTGGCGTCCAGCGCCCTGTATGGCGGCTCGCACAACCTGCTGCACTACACGCTGCGCCGCTTCGGCATCGAGACCACCTTCGTGCAGGCGCGCGACATCGACGCCTGGCGCGCTGCCATCCGGCCCGAGACCAAGCTGCTGTTCGGCGAGACCCTGGGCAACCCCGGGCTGGACGTGCTCGACATCCCGACCCTGGCGCAGCTCGGCCAGGACAACGGTATCCCGCTGCTGGTCGACTCCACCTTCACCACGCCCTACCTGCTCAAGCCCTTCGACCTGGGCGCCGGCCTGCTCTATCACTCGGCCACCAAGTTCCTGGGCGGCCATGGCACCACCATCGGCGGCGTGCTGGCGGAAGGCGGCACCTTCGACTTCGAAGCCTCCGGGCGCTTCCCGGAGCTGTCGGAACCCTATGCTGGCTTCCACAACATGGTCTTCACCGAGGAGAGCACGGTGGCGCCGTTCCTGCTGCGCGCGCGCCGCGAAGGCCTGCGCGACTTCGGCGCCTGCCTGAGCCCGATGGCCGCCTGGCAACTGCTCCAGGGCATCGAGACGCTGCCGCTGCGCATGGCCCGCCATGTGGACAACGCGCGCCGCGTGGTGCAGTTCCTGGTGTCGCACCCGATGGTCGAGTCGGTCGCCTATCCGGAGCTGGAATCCCACCCGGACTACGAACTCGCCAAGCGCCTGCTGCCGCGCGGCGCGGGCGCCGTGTTCAGCTTCAACCTCAAGGGCAACCGTGCCGCGGGCCAGCGCTTCATCGAAAGCCTGGCGCTGTTCTCGCACCTGGCCAATGTGGGCGATGCCCGCTCGCTGGTGATCCACCCGGCCTCCACCACCCACTTCCGCATGGACGCCGCGGCGCTGCAGGCCGCCGGCATCAGCGAAGGCACCATCCGTCTATCGGTCGGACTGGAAGACCCGGACGACCTCATCGACGACCTCAAGCGCGGCCTCAAGGCAGCCGAGAAGGCCATGAGCGCCAAGGGAGGGCAAGCCTGATGGAACTGACGATCGCAGGCCAAAAGGCCTACGCCTACACCGGCGGCAAACCCTTCGACCCCGCCCTGCCCTGTGCCGTGTTCGTGCACGGCGCGCAGAACGACCACAGCGTCTGGGCCCTGCAGACGCGCTGGTTCGCCAATCACGGCTTCAGCGTGCTGGCGGTGGACCTGCCCGGCCACAACCGCAGCGAGGGCATGCCCCTCAAGACGGTCGAGGCCATGGCCGACTGGGTGATCGAACTGGTGCGCGCGGCCGGAGTAAGCGCCCCCGCGCTGGTCTTCGGGCACAGCATGGGCTCGCTGATCGCCCTGGAAACGGCCGCCCGCCACCCTGACGCGGTGCGCGGCATCGCCCTGCTTGCCACGGCCTATCCGATGAAGGTTGCCGACGCCCTGCTCGACGCCTCGCTCAACCGCGTGGACCAGGCCATCGCCATGGTCAACGCGTGGTCTCACTCCAGCCTCGCCAACAAGCCCTCCTCGCCGGGACCGGGCTCGTGGATGCAAGGCGGCAGCCAGCGCCTGATGGAACGCGTGGCACAACGCAACCCTGAAGGCCACGTCTTCCACAACGACTTCTCCGCCTGCAACGCCTACGCCAACGGCGACGCCGCGGTGGCCGCCGTGCGCTGCCCCGCCCTGTTCATCAGCGGCAGCAAGGACATGATGACCTCGCCCAAGGCCGCCCAGGCGCTCGCCGCCAGGATGGCATCGGCCAGCACGGTCACGGTGCCCTGCGGGCACGCGCTGATGGGGGAAAGGCCGGATGAGGTACTGGACGCGCTGGCGGCGTTTGCGCGCAAAGTGGTAGCGGCAGCTTGAAGGCGGCGGCGTAGCGAGCGCCCGCCCTCTCCCCCGGCCCCTCTCCCACTTGTGGGAGAGGGGAGCCAACCAGCGGCAAGATCAACCAACTGTGGTAGCCGTGTTTCCCGCCCTAAGGGGCGGGAAACACCCAAGCGCGATGCGAAGTGAGCCGTCAAGGTGTGCCCAGGCCGTACACCGGCGCGCCTTCTTTGCCTACTTTCTTGGCAAGACAAGAAAGTAGGTCGCCGCCCCGCAGGGGTGGCGAAACTGCAGTTGCCTTTGACGTTAAGCAGTTGCAGTGACAGTCCCCCCCCACCTAAACTAAAAGCCCCCGAACACCCCACAGGCCCCCGCCATGCCCCAGGCCCACCCCCGTGAGTTCGAGAATTTCGCCGCCTTCTACCCCTTCTACCTGAACGAGCACCGCAACCCCACCTGCCGCCGCCTGCATTTCGCTGGTTCCACCGTGGCATTGCTGTGCCTGCTTGCACTGCTGCTCAGCGGCAACTGGTGGTGGCTGGCAGCGGCCGCAGTGTCCGGCTATGCCTTCGCCTGGGTCGGCCATTTCGGCTTCGAGAAAAACCGGCCCGCCACCTTCCGCCATCCGCTCTACAGCCTGATGGGCGACTGGGTGATGTACGGCGATATCTGGCGCGGCAGGATTCCCTTCTAGGCCCGCGCGGCCTTCAGACCTGGCCGTGCCAGCCGGGCGGCACCACCTCCAGGGTGCGCCGCGCGGGATCGGCGGGGCGTTCCTGGGCGGCCGGCCCGGCCTGCGCTTGCGCCTGTTGATCCTGTTGCTGGCGCCGGAACACGGCCTCCAGCGGCTGGTCCAGGCGCGGGTTGTCCAGCACCTGCTTGAGCGCATCGGCGCCCTGGAGTTGCTGCGCCAGCGCCGTGCGCGGCAGGCGCGGCAGGTTCAGCACCAGCCGGTCGTGCAGCGTGCGCAGCGTCACCTGGCCCGGATCGCACAGCAGCGCCCAGTGCGCCTGGCCGCGATCCTGCGCCAGCCTGCCGACCAGATGCATCCCCTTGAGCTTGCCGAGCAGGCCAGCCAGGTAGTCCGCCTCCACCCGCAGCTTGCGCCCCAGGTCGAGCTCGCCGACGCTGCGCGGCACTTCGTCCCGCGCCCGATAGAGCAGGTAGAGCACGCCCAGCGCGTCGAAGAACTCGCTGCCGGCAAAGGTGCGGCGGCGCCAGTAGCCCTGCCGGATCACCGGCAGATTGGCGGCGATGGTGGCACCCAGCAGCGTCACCAGCCAGCTCAGGTAGATCCACAGCAGGAAGATCGGCAGCGCGGCAAAGGTGCCGTAGACCGCGGTGTAAGTCGGGATATGGGTGACGAAGTAGCCGAAGCCGCGTTTGGCCAGCTCGAAGGCCAGCGCTGCCACCAGCCCGGCGGCGATCGCGTCGCGCCACTCCACGTTGGCGTTGGGCACGGCCGTGTAGAGGAAGGCAAAAGCGACCGCCGACAGCAGCACCGGCGTCAGGCCGACCACCAGCCCCAGCCCAAACGGCATGGTGCCGACATAACCAGCCGAGACCGAGATCAGGTAGGAGCTGATCGACAGGCTGGCACCGATCAGCACGGGGCCCAGCGTCAACACGGCCCAGAACACCAGCACGCGCTGCGCCAGCGGGCGGCGCTGCTTGACCCGCCAGATCGCATTGAGCGCGTCCTCCACCGTCAGCATGGTGAGCACCGAAGTCACCATCAAGCCACCCAGGCCCACCGCCGTCAGGCCCTTGGCATTCTTGGCGAACTGGCCAAGGTAGCTGGTGATGGAATTACTGACGTTGCCAGGAATCAGGTTCTGGAACAGGAAGGATTCGGTCGCGCTGCGAAACTCGCGGAACACCGGGAAGGCCGCCAGCAAGGCGAAGGCCACCGTCAGCACCGGCACCACCGCCAGTACCGTGGTGAATGTCAGGCTGGCCGCGACCTGCGGCAAGCGGCCTTCGCCAGCGCGGCGCAGCGCGTAGCGCGTGAGCGCGCGTAGTTTTTGCAGATTCCATTCCCTGCGCAGGCGAACGATGCGGGCGGCAAACATGCGGGGGCAAACTCCTTACCGGGATTCCGTGGCGAGGCCGCAACTATAATACGCGCATTGCCCTCGCGCGCCGCGCAAGGCACAAACCCGGCCTGCCTCCCGGGACCGCTCCATCCTGGCGCCTCCCCGGTTACACCGTCAGGCGCCGTAGCCCCGTCCATGACCGAACTCCTAGTCCTCTACTACAGCCGCCACGGCAGCACCCGCAAGCTGGCCGAACTCATCGCCACCGGCATCGACAGCGTGCCCGGCGCCCAGGCGCGCCTGCGCACGGTGCCGCCGGTCTCGACGGTGAGCGAAGCCACCGCCCCGGATATCCCCCCGCAAGGCCCGCCCTACGCGGAACTGCGCGACCTCGAGGAATGCGCGGGCCTGGCCCTGGGTAGCCCCACGCGCTTCGGCAACATGGCCGCGCCGATGAAGTACTTCCTCGATGGCACGGTGGCCCAGTGGCTGTCCGGCGCCCTCACCGGCAAGCCCGCCTGTGTGTTCACCGCCACCGGCAGCCTGCACGGGGGCCAGGAAACCACCTTGCTGTCCATGATGTTGCCCCTGCTGCATCACGGCATGCTGGTCATGGGCCTGCCTTATTCGGAAAGCGCGCTGATGACCACCACCGGTGGCGGCACGCCCTACGGCCCAAGCCACCACGCGCGCGTGGACAACAGCGCGCCGGTGTCCGAGGAGGAAGCCGCGCTCGCGCGCGCCATGGGCAAGCGCCTGGCCGAGACTGCGCTGCGCCTGGCTGGCGGGAGCCGCGCATGAGCGCCGCCCCGAAAGTCCCGGACGCGTCGCACGCCACGGCCCCGTCCGCCGCCAACGCCAGCGACGGCGCGCTGCACAATGCCGCCCTGTGGCGCCTGAGCGCCGGCAGCTTGATTGCGCTGATCGTGCTGTGCATCGCCTGGGAATGGTTCCTGGCGCCGCTGCGTCCGGGCGGCTCCTGGCTGATCCTCAAGTTCCTGCCCCTGCTGCTGCCGCTGCGCGGCGTGCTGACCCGCAACCGCTACACCATGCAGTGGTCGTCGATGCTGATCCTGCTGTTCTTCACCGAAGGCATCGTGCGTGCCACCAGCGACCGCGCCCCATCTTCCACGCTGGCGTGGACCGAGGTGGCGCTAACGCTGCTGTTCTTCTTCGGCACCATCCTCTACCTGCGCCCTTACAAGCGCCGCGCCAAGGCCCTGCAGCCGGCCAAGCCCGGCAAATGACCACGCCGGCGAGCTTGCCATCAGCCCGCACCGATCCATCTCAGCGCGGCCGCCCTCACAGCGGCCGCCCTCCCGGACCCACCGCCATGAACGCCTCGCACCTCGATTCCTTCCTTGCCCTGTGCCGCGCCGCGCTCGGTGAGCAGCACGTGCTGACCGACGCCGCCGATCAAGCCCCCTACCTGACCGACTGGCGCAAGCGCTACACGGGCGAGGCAGTGGCGGTGCTGCGGCCGGGCTCGGCGGAGGAAGTCGCCGCCGCCGTGCACGCCTGCCACGCACACAAGCTCGCCGTGGTGCCGCAAGGCGGCAATACGGGGCTATGCGGCGGCGCCACGCCGCAGGCGGACCAGGCTTCGGTGGTGATTTCGCTGCAACGCCTGAACCGCGTGCGGCAGGTGGACCCGCTCAACAACACCATCACCGTGGAAGCCGGCGTGATCCTGCAGCAGTTGCAGGACACCGCGCGCGAGCACGGGCGGCTGTTCCCGCTGAGCCTGGCCGCGGAAGGCAGCTGCACCATCGGCGGCAACCTCTCCACCAACGCGGGCGGCACCGCCGTGCTGCGCTATGGCAATACGCGTGAGCTTTGCCTGGGGCTGGAGGTGGTAACGCCTGCCGGCGAGATCTGGGACGGCCTGCGCGGCCTGCGCAAGGACAACACCGGCTACGACCTGCGCGACCTGTTCATCGGGGCGGAAGGCACGCTCGGCATCATCACCGCCGCTGTGATGAAGCTCTACCCGCTGCCGCGCGCTCGCGTCACCGCGCTGGCAGCCGTGGCCAACCCGCGCGCTGCGCTGGCCCTGCTGGCCATCGCCCAGCAGCGCGCAGGCGCCATGCTGACCGGCTTCGAGCTGATGTCCGAGCGGTGCCTGTCGCTGGTCACCACGCATTACCCGCAACTGCGCTATCCGTTCGACCGCCCGCACCCCCAAGTCGTGCTGCTGGAACTGTCCGACAACGAAAGCGAAGACCATGCGCGCGCGATCTTCGAAGCGCTGATGGAAACTGCCTTCGAAGCCGGCGTGGTGCAAGACGCGGTAGTCGCCGAATCCGTGCAGCAGTCACGCGACTTCTGGAACCTGCGCGAACATATCCCGCTCGCCCAGGTCGACGATGGCAAGAACATCAAGCACGACATCGCCGTGCCGATCTCGCGCATCGCCGACTTCATCGACACCACCGACGCCCTGATCCAGCATGCCTTCCCCGGCGCGCGCATGGTCACCTTCGGCCATCTCGGCGACGGCAACCTGCACTACAACGTGTCGCCGCCCGTGGGCGAAAGCCACGATGCCTTCCTCGGCAACTCGGCAGCCATCAACCTGATCGTGCATGACAGCGTGCACGCCCACCG